>JBEBHM010000598.1:0-5503 GCA_040080875.1 Pirellula sp. | reverse complement strand
CCCTAACCCTCCCTCCCCTATTTTTTCACTTAACTTGTAAGCCCCCAACGACTTGTTGGTCAACTCGATGGTGGAAAAGGCTCGCCGCAACGACAGTGCGGCGATACCCAACGAGATTAAGATGGGGATGGCATACATAAAGCGAAACGTTCGATCGATAAGCGATTGTGTCTTGAACGCCTCCGACTTTGGAATCTCAAGTACTAATAAACGACGCATGGACTCGATCCAATACCAAGCACCGACAACCTCTTTCCCCCGATAGTCCCGATAACCCTGTACGTCGGACCCATTCTTTGGCTGCGTTACGGATTTTCCCGGTTTGGTCCACGACCATTCGTTCACGAGTTCTTTGGGTTTGTAGCCCGAAAATAAATCCCCGCCTGGATCGCGGGATTCCATCACAAGATTGCCGTGAACTCGACGATTGTCCGCAAACATCGGCATCTCACTTAGCTGCTTAAGATTGCGTGCGTCTGTCGCAATTGCCCCGCGATCGTCCAGCAGATAGCAGTTGCTATTGGTTAACACCGAGGTATTGATGAGCGCATGAAGCTCGTCGAGAAAAACGTCGCTTCGAATCATCATCGCCCCAATGACTTGTTGGTGATCGTCCGGTGAAAACACCGGCACAAAAAACATCACGTATTGTCCCGCGACCTCAAGCGGGTAGTCTTTGGATACACTATCGGCGGTCGGACGAGGAAGCTCCACCGCGGTTGATTTGAGATCGAAGACCCGGCTCAAAATGGACGCACCGATGGGTGTCGCTAACCCCCCCAACCCCGCTTTTTCGTTCGAATACTGCCAATCCGCCAACAACACGGACGATCGATTCCAGATTGCATATTTGATCTTGAGACGATTGCTGTTCTGCTCGGTTGGGTCCTTGGGCTCGGATTGCAAAAGAAGTGGCTCGCTGGTCAGTTTCTCCAAAACGGATTTGACGCTCCGCTGTTCGTCACACTTTGCGAGCAACGCCTGTCGGCCATTTTCCGAAAGACTGGGGTCCTGGATCTTCTTATCCAAGTTGAGCACCAGCTGTTGTAGTTCCTTTTGACGCCCCCAATCTTGAATCCGCAATTCGTTGCCATGAACCCACTGCAGCAACAGCGTGCTTTTTTGCTCTGCCATCGACGTCAGGACCGCGTCGTAATCCGCTCGCGTTTGGCGTGCCAGTTCCGACTGCAGGTACCAAGCCACTGCGATCAAGAATAACGCCGCAGCCAATGCAATGCCGATTGGCAATATACCGCCGACCAAACTGTTGCTGATCTTTTTGAGTCCCATGGTCGATACCGAGCGGCTGTGTGTGGTTGTTTTTGCAACCTTGCCGGTCGGCATCATGATGGTTCGACTGAAATGTTTGGCGAGGAGTTCTCGAACCTCTTTTGCAAGTTCCGGGTCGGAACGTGAGAGAGCACCTAGATGGGATTCGCGTACATTCTGAGATTTATTGACTAGGTCAATAAACATCTCTTTTGCTCGAGCGTATAACTCAGGATTCACAGTGCGGAATTACCCTCAAGTCTCTTTCGCAACCATGCCCGGCACATTTTCCATTCATTTTCGATGGTACGAGTCGACAGCCCGAGAACTTCCGCAACCTCTGGAACCGTCATTCCCCCGAAAAACCGCATCTCGACGATCTTGGCTTGGCGTAGATCCAGATTTTGGAGCTCCTCCAACACTTCATTCAATGCCAACACGTCACTGTCCCGAGAAGTGGTGAGCGTTTGGTCCTCGTCGAAGACCACACGCACCATTTCCCCGCCCCGCTTGACCCGATTGCGCGCGCGTGCGTGGTCCACCAGGATCCGTCTCATCATCGTGGCCGCAATCGCAAGAAAGTGGCCACGACTCTGATACTTGTCCGAGACCTGCTTGGAGAGCTTCATGTACGCTTCGTGGACCAAAACCGTCGGCGAAAGCGATACCGTCGCAGATTCCATCTGCAGATAGCTTGCCGCCAATCGTTTCATATGATCGTACGTCTCATCCACCATGAGGTCTGTGGCGCGGCTATCGGTCATGGTCGTGCGATTTGACTGAGTTCGCGGCTCGCAGTAAAAAGTTGGAACCGCAACAACTTTGGGGCAATTCACGATTCTATCACGAACCAATTCCACATGCTCCAATTCTTCTTAGAAATCAGGATCCCAAACCGCCACTTTCAAGCATTCTGCTGTGGTAGCAATCATCAACCTAAAACAACGGCGTGATCGACGACGCATCGGTAGGTGGTTTGTCAAGTAGGTAATTGGGGGTGGCACGCTCTGAGGCTTTGCGAAGGGCGTGGTAAATCTCAAGTGATCACCACGCCCATCGTAGACTCTGGGCGAGCCACCCAAAGTTCCGATCCCCGTTTATTGGCCCTAATCTCAGGAAAAGCCCGGTTTGCCATCAAAGGTGTACAAGCCTTCGTGCTTGACGATGTCGAGTCCAGCATCCACGATTCGACCAAACAAAGCCAACGTCGCTTTGTGATTCGTTGATTTCGAATCGGATGCAGGCATTGCAAATCTGCATCGAAAGACATCGACCGTAAAGGCATCCTCCATACCACCCGGCCACACTTTCATTCCTCGATTGGAAAGCATTTCAAGCTTCAATCCATCCGCTGCTAAAGGCGAAATCTTAGCCGCCAACGCATCCGGCTTGCCTTGCCAATCGATAAACACATCGACCCCCACATATGCTTTCTTTTCGTTCGATCGAACGTAGACGGGGCGGGCCGTTAACGGTCGCTTGGGCGCGTTCGAATAATTGACCGCTTTCAAGTGCTCAGGGCGCTTTCCAAGCCTCGCAACCACGGCCTCGGCAAATTCCTTCGTTCCGACCTTCTCCTTGGAAACTCCCTCTTTGAAGATGTCATAGGTGTGTACTCCGTCCTCCATCGTCTTGAGCCAAGCGTTATGTGCCAGCTCCGCGATTTCACCTTGGCCAATATGGACCAGCATCTGGATCGCTCCCAAGAACAAGCCCGAAGGGTTCGCAAGGTTTTGTCCAGCTCGCCGAGGCGCCGAACCGTGGATGGCTTCGAACATGGCGCACCCATCGCCGATATTCGCACTGCCAGCCAACCCCACCGAGCCAGCGATTTGGGCGGCAACATCGGAAAGGATGTCCCCATACAAATTCGGCATGACGATCACATCGAAAACCTCCGGCGTATCGGCTAGCTTGGCCGCTCCAATATCGACGATCCAGTGTTCGTTCTCGATGTCCGGATACTCTGCACAAATCTCATCAAAGACCTTGTGAAACAGACCATCCGTCAGTTTCATAATGTTGTCCTTCGAGAAACAAGTCACCTTCTTTCGTCCATAAGCACGCGCGTATTCGAACGCATAACGCACAATTTTTTCCGTGCCTGGACGCGTGATCAGCTTTAAGCATTGCATCACGTCGATGGTTTGACGGTGTTCAATTCCTGCATAGCAATCCTCTTCGTTCTCGCGAACAATGACGACGTCCATTTTGGGATGCTTGGTGCGAACGTAAGGATCGTAGCTGAGGCACGGACGCACGTTGGCATAGAGCCCAAACGTCTTGCGAGTCGTCACGTTGAGCGATTTGTAGCCTCCTCCCTGGGGTGTCGTTATGGGTGCCTTCAGAAATACTTTGGTCTGACGCAAGCTCTCAAATGCTCCTGGCTCAATGCCAGCCAAATTGCCTCGGAGATATTGCTTCTCGCCGATTTCGATGGTCTGAATATCCAAGCGTGCACCAGCTTCCTTCAAAATTTGAAGGGTTGCCGCCATGATTTCAGGGCCAATACCGTCGCCATGCGCGACCGTGATAGGAGTTGCAGTTGCCATAATTTTCTAGTGTGGACAGAGGAATTCGATCGTCGAGGTAGAAATCGTATTCACCAACGTCAACTCACACAACTCTGGCTGCAAACCCCGCTCCAGGATTTCAGCCCGATTTTTGCATCCAACGGGCCTTAAAGCTCTCGTAGTCCTCACGGGTATCGATTCCTCGTTGGGATTTTGCAACCACCCCAACCTTGATCCTCCTGCCTGATTGCAAGAACCTGAGCTGCTCCAGCTTCTCGATTTGTTCCAACGGACTCGAGGGAAATTCGTCGATACGCATTAGAAAATCCCGTCGATATGCGTAAATTCCAAGATGTTGCAAAAAGACCGGAGGCTCCGCGAACAACAACCCTTCGTCCCAATTCCGCGGGAACGGCACCACCGACCGGCTAAAATACAAGGCCGAACTATCATGCCCACACACCACTTTGACACACGCAGGATCCTCCAAATCCCGACGAGTCCGAATCGGAGTCGCCAACGTGGCGATGTCTGCCCTCGGATCGGACTGCAACAATTGAAATACCGCATCGATCGCATCGCCAGAAATCTCAGGTTCGTCACCTTGGACGTTGACGAAAATCTCAACGTCCGGCCGACCCCGCGCAATCTCGGCAACACGATCGGTCCCACTTTGCGCTTTCACGTCGGTCATCTGAGCATAGCCTCCAAACTCATGTACCGCCTGCAAGGTGCGTTCGTGATCGACCGCGACCGTGATTCGCTTTAATAGTCGTGCCTTTTGGCATGACCTATACGTGTGCTCCACAATGGTCTTGCCGGTTTCTTTGAGCAACAGCTTTTCTGGCAATCGAGTGGATGCGAGCCGTGCAGGTATTACGATTTCGCCAACCATGGCACCCTCAATTCTTGATGTCCCTGATAATCTGCTCGATCTTGATCGCCTTGCGGCCCTTGAAGGATCCCGCAGAGGCATGAAATTTAACTTTGTCCGCTATTTCTATCTCCAAGGGCTGAGACACGTCCTTTTCCGTCGAAATGATGTCCCCAACCTCGAGGTCGAACAGATCGGTGGTCTTAATCGTTGACCTGGCCAACGTCACGATCACGTCCGCGAGCGACCCGTCCAATCGAGATAAGATCTTTCCTTTGGTTTCCGCATTCGATCGAGTCGATGCATATCCGACCCAACTATTGCTCGTGAGCTTGCTCCCAACGCGTTCGATGGTGTTGAACGGGACACACAAGTTAGCCATGCCCCGAACGGTCCCAATCGAAAGCTCAAAACTCACCATCACGACAACTTCGTTGGGCGGCACGATTTGAACCAATTGAGGATTGCTCTCCACCCGTTCCACTTCGATATTGAGTTCGACGATGTTGGACCAGGCGACTTGCATCTCCCGCAAAAACACGCTCGTGATTCGGCTGGCTAACCGCAACTCGATTTCGGACAACGGTCGTTTAAGAGACGAATCCGTTCCAATCGTTCCTCCCAACATTCGATCGATAATCGGATACAACAACGACGGGCTGATATCCAAAACCCAATTGCCTTCCAACGGATGCGGTTTGAGAAGATTAAAACACGTGGGGATTTCGAGGCTATAAACAAACTCGCTATAGGTCAACTGATCCACGCTGATCAGCCTAACCTCGACGATGCTCCGCAAGACTGCCGACAACGACGCCCCAAAATTGCGTGAAAACCCGTCATGCAG
>JBEBHM010000051.1:0-19947 GCA_040080875.1 Pirellula sp. | reverse complement strand
CCCACTCTTGGCGCACACGATGTTCAGCTTCGGGCTCCAAGACGACCGCCATTTCATCATCTCGGTCGAGGCACGATTGGATCAGGGAGAATCGTATTCGCCAGTGCGGGGAATCACCAACAAATTTGAGTTGATGTACGTGATCGGAGACGAACGGGACTTGATTCCGTTGCGAACGGATGTCAGGAAAGTGGATGTGTTTCTGTACCCGGCGCGCGCGACACCGGACCAAATCCAGAACCTGCTCGTCGATATGCTGGAGCGTGCCAATCAACTCCAGCGAGTACCCGAGAACTACGATACGATCAACAACAATTGCACAACGAATCTTGTTCAACACATCAACAAGCTTCGACCTGGTCGAATCCCCAAAGACTTGCGGGTGTTGCTACCGGGCCACTCCGACAAGCTCGCGTATGAGATCGGATTGCTGGATGTCGATGGTCCGTTCGAAGTGGTCCGCGAGAATGCCCGCATCACTTCCCTCTCTCAACTCTACAAAGATAGCCCAGACTATTCTAAACGTATTCGGGGCAGGTAAATCGCTTCGTTAATCTGGCGACGGGATTTGCGAAGGCATTTCGACAGCCACGACCTTACCATTTTGCCATTGCAGCTCGATCACTTTGTCGGCGTATTGTTCGAACAGGCTGCGTTCGTGATGACTAATCATTAGCACTTGGAATCCGAGTGCACGACTCGCGTCGTGAATAATCTTGACCAACTTGGGCACGAGATCGGCCCTCAACCAACAGTCCTGTTCATCCAGCACGAGGAACCGTCGGTGAGTTGTCTCGTCCAACGTCATTAAAGCAAAAATGCGAAGGCAGACGCTGACAATGTTGGCAACCGAACCACCCTGACCATTGAGCAAGTCCTCGGCCTTGCCACTGCGTTCGATCCAGAAATCGACGCTTGCGCTATTTCGCGAAAACCCAGCCTCGGCATGAAAGGTGATTGGTTGTTCGAGAATTTCTTGCAAGGCGATCGTGATCTTTTCCTGAACTGTGTTGAGCAGGTTTGAGAACAAGTCTTGGTTCAGTTTTTCGAGTGCTGTAGAGACCTTTTCTGCGGTTTGCAGATAGCGTGCTAATTTAGAAATTTCTGTATTGTTGGCTGTGAGTTGACGCACGTATTCTTGACGTGCGAATTCCAATTGATCAATGCGTCGGCTCAGTGACGCCAATTCCGGCAGGGGCGGGATCGATTGCGGATCGGTCTGAGAGATCTGAGTATCCATACTTCCTTTGAAATTTGCCTATCAGGCGTTTGCGACGGCTCGTTTCATTTTCTCGATGCCCGTCGCAGCAACTAAGTTGGGATCTTCTTTCCAGTAGGTTCGATTGAAAAGCTCCAAAGACAAGACGCCGTTGAAGCCGCTATCAATGACTGTTTTTAGGATATTGGTCACCGGAGCGATACCATCACCGGGATAAACTCGGTCGGCGTCGTTGATCTTCTCGCGCGGGATATCAGGGTAGTCGTTAATATGAAAGACATGGATGCGCCTGCCTGAAAGCATCAGCAAATCATGAAACGTCGAGCCACCCTTGTACAGGTGATAAATGTCGGGCAATACGCAAGCATCGGGATGCTGCGCGGCCGCAGTAACAAACAAAACTTCGGAGAGAGTCGAAAGGTTTTTGGAGAACCCCCAGACCTCCAATTGAGGTGTGCAACCAGCGGCTTTGCCGATTTCAAGAAGCGCGCGATAGCGGTCCGCAACCGCCGAGAGATTGAGCGGAGGGTTGTCGGTTGCGCCCGCAGGTGGTGCGGCGATACGTGTGCCTCCAATGGCGGTCACCGTGTCCATGTCCTTGCGAGCTATTTCGAGTTCTTTGGCCCGCGTGGTATCGTCATCGACAATCCACTTAGCAAAAGCGATGGCGCTTTCGACCGTAAGCCCCGCGTCGGCAATGCGTTTCTTGAGGTCAGCCAGCGACCCACCCTGCGACGTATATTTGGTAATGTCACGAAGCCACGGCTCAATCGCGTTGTAACCGGCCTTTTGGGCGATCGCAATTTGTTCAACGATCGGAACCACGTCGCCATGGATGGTGCTAGTATTCAGGCAGTACTTCACTTGCTTGTCCCTTGGAATGGTGATTTGAGATTTTTCTGAGGCCTGCATGCGCGTGGCCGGAAGGGCTTGTCCAAGGACAGCGGCCGCAGCGATCGAAGCGGATCTATTGAAACTCCGCCTCGAAATCGGGGAGTGATTCTGGTCGTTCATTGTTATTCTCTGTTTTTTGGTTTCATTGCCAATAGGAGCGGCTTGGCCACCAAGTGGAATGAAGCATACCTACTGATTGCAGCTTGCAAAAGCGTCCATCCTAATGTGGTCTGTGTTTCCCCACAAATATGCCTACTGCCCACAGCCTACAGCCGCCTACAGCCTACTGCCTACTGCCCCTAATGGCCAAATCGCAGTGCTTGTAGCCAACAAGACTGCGGCGTACAGCCAATCCCCGAGAAACAATACTATGCACATCAAAAAAAAATACAGGAACCATCTACCAAGCCACCGCAGTTGAGGATGGGTCGTCGCAACCAAGATTCCGAATTGCGACCCAATGACCCCGTGCGTGAACAAGTGTGCGACCCACTGCCATCCATCCGACAACGGAATCCAACCATGGCCAGATTGAATGAGCAACCAGCATGCTTCGCCATTCCACCACGATGAATTCGCAAGCATGCTCGACAGGCTGAATCCAACCCAAATCCAAAAATGCGTACGAATTAATTGGAGCGATATATTTGCGCTTATTCTAGACGATCCCGAACAGATTCCAGGTCGCAAGGTCCAATTCAATCGCCCCGTGTCAACGAGCAAGTATGCAAGCGTAGCGCCCAAAAGTGGCTCATGGGTGGAGACCAAGAATGGAGCTCGATGGTGGAACTGGGTCAATGCAATCCAGGCAACAAGTGGCGCGAGCCGCGAACCGAGACCCAATAGTGTCGCTAGGCTTCCAATTAACCCGACGATTGCGACGACTGGAACCAAACCAGGAACAGCATACAAAATGGACCATCGATATTGGCTACCGGTCCCTTGTACGTCGTTCCCAACGAAATAGAGTCCCGCATCTTGATCAAACCAGCCATTCGCGCCGAGCCAATTCGCACCGGCAAATAAGTACATTGCGAATTGAATGGCAGCGATCGCACCGATGAGCATTCGAACCATCGCAATGGCTCCTGGTGCTCGAGCGCTGAACCAGAACTGGTTCCAATCGTCCATGTTCGCTAGGAGGCGTGACATCATGGGTTGGCTCCCCTGATACGAACCTCGCGATGCTCCTCGATTTTCGGGATTAACCCAATAGAGCCATCCTCGAGTCTAGCAACTTGAGCCTCAATGAGCGTTATCTCCGATGGCTCGTTGGAATCTGCAGAATCCGACGAATCTTTCTTGACCGTTTGTTCTAATCGAATTCGAACAACCCGATGCTCTTGGAATTCTTCTGAGTGATCCAAATGTAGCACCAAAGATCGCATGAGTCGCAACAGACCCTCTTGATCGTCGCTCGCTGCCAACTCTTGAGCCAATCGTATCCATCGCTCCACTTTATTTTGGTGAAAAGTAAGCGCACCCAAGCCATAGGATCGGTTGGAAATAACTGGCTTCCAATCGTCATCAACGGACGATGCAGAAACCGAAACGCGTGTTGCGTTTGAGCTGGATTGTCCCGATGTCCATTCGACTGGGAGCATTTCTTGATACCAGTTGCAACCGATCAAATACGGTTGAAGGTAGCCCAATATCTGATCTTGAGCCGCCGAACGACGCCAATTGGTTGAGTAAGTTAGCGAGATAACGCCAAAATGAGCAAGAAGGAAAACACTTATAGCCCATCGCCAAATCATAGCGGACCGAACCTTTGGCTTTGGCGGATGGGAGGCTTTGCTCACGAATAGTTCACGGAGTCAGTGATGGTAGGATAAAAAATTGGGAGCGATCAAGTTTAGTTGCCGAACGCGTTAGGTCAAAAATTGCCGGAATCCCGCCGGCTTGTACGACGGTGAGTTAGGTTGGGAAATAAAAAAACCGAGTTGTTCACAATCGAGCAACTCGGTTTTTAGTTTCTGCAAGTGTCGGCGCGATTGCCGACATCAAACTAGGCTGCTGGAGCCTTGTCGCTAACCGAAGCTGGAGCTGCTGCAGGAGCAACTGGCGCTGGGGCTGGTGGAACAGCCGAGCTGGTGCTAACTGAACCCATGTCAACGGTTGTTCCGCACGAGCTGCATCCGGACGAAACGACTGGAGCCGAAACATAGGATTCAACTGGTGCAGACATAGCCACGCCGCATCCACAGGACGAAACTGCTGGAGCTGCAACACTGACGCCACATCCACAGGATGGTGCAGGAGCTGGAGCTGAACAACCGCACGATGGTGCTGGAGCTGGGCAGCACTTCGGTGCTGGAGCTGGGCAGCACCTCGGTGCTGGAGCTGGGCAACATTTTGGAGCTGGAGCTGGACAGCATACTGGAGCTGGTGCTGGCTCACAGCAAGCAGCGGCAGCACCGCCACAACGACTTGCTAGCTTGGATTGAATCTTTGCAATCAATCCGCCGCCATTGCAACCGGAATCTCGTGATTGCAACTTGGCCAAGATGCCTTGGCGTCCGCCGCAAGCATTTCTCCCGCCACAGTCAGCCATCGCAACCGAGCCTACACAGCTGAATGCAAAAGCTGCCAAAGCAAACGATGCCAATCGTACCTTAATCATTGAAACTTCCTCCCGAGAAAACTGAACATGGATCCACGCAACGCCACGATGTACTTCCTGAGTGATGGACCTAATCTGTCAGAAACTGCTCTGACGCTCCGTGCCACACCGCTTGCCATGTAAACCAAACATGTGGCAAACTGTGCCGGTTAGGGGCTTTGCGTAAAATTGGTAAGATGGAAGGGTACCAGACTCGTTTTTGATGTCAACAACCGATTGCTATCTCGAACCGTCGGCCACCTACCCCTTTGGCGACCGGCAGGTTCGAAAGCACCAAAGTCGCAGGCACATTCCATGTGCCGTCCGCTGCAAACTACGGCGCATGGAATTTGCCTGCTACCTTTTGGCAGGTAGTTTTCAGCCTGCCGCTCGCCTCACTCAAGATCGATTCTTCGAGGTTGGTTCCTGGAAGATACCAGGCTCGGAAGGATTGGGGGCGAAAAACCCAAAATGCCTCTCAACAAAGGACTTGTGATTTGTTACATTCGTGGTTGGTTTTTTTGCTTTTCCATGGTTGGCTTGGAGATTTGAGCGTGATTTTTCCTTTAGCGATGCTTTCCCAGTACATTTTTGGCACGCTCTTGTTTTTGCTGTCGCTTTTCATCATCCTCATCATTCTGCTCCAGCGAGGTCGCGGCGGCGGCTTGACCGGGGCGCTGGGGGGTGCGGGAGGCGCGAGTGCGTTTGGGGTCAAAGCGGGAGATCTGTTTACCCGAATCACCGCGATTGCCGTTTTGATTTGGATCGTTCTGTGTGCCACGACATGCTACTGGTACCTTCCTGCGAAACTCAATATCGCAAGCGATCCGGGATCCATGTCGTCAACGTCGTCCGGCCCAGGTATGGGTGCCGGAACGGGCTTGGAAGGATTGGGCGACGCTGCGAACAATGCTCCGCCACCACCATCGAGCGATCTCCTTGCACCCGGAACTTCAACACCGGCACAAACATCGCCTAATGCGCCTGCCGAACCAATTCAAGTAGACCTGCCACCCGCCAGCAATCCAGTGGAACCAACCCCGGTTGCGCCCACCCCATTGCCCGACGTGCCAAAGCCCGACGTGCCAAAGCCCGATGCGTCAACAAACCCTGCGTTGTAGCGGCTGAACAATCCCAACGATTTCTTAATGATCAGGTATTCCACCGTTGTTACTTAGCATGACCGGGCACGGACAAGCTGCCGGGAAACACGGTGATGTCTCGATCGACGTCGAGATTCGAACCGTTAACAATCGATTCTTGAAAGTTGCAACTAAGGTTTCTGAGATCGCCACGGCCATCGAGCCGCACGTCGAGAACATATTGCGCGAACATGTCAAACGCGGGACAGTCAATGTCTCGATCCGCGTAAGTCAGGCGGGCAAGAACAACGCGGCGACCATCAACCAAGCCACGCTGGAGAGCTACCTGTCGCAAGCAAAGGCCGTCTCGTCAGGCATCGGCTTGGCCGCCACGTTCGAAATTGGACAGTTTCTGCTTCTGCCGGGAGTTCTGGAGTCGTCCCGGCCGACCGATGACGAAGTCTTGATCGAGGCGGTCCGGAATACGCTCGTGGCTGCGGTCCTCGATTTACAAGCCATGCGATCCAAGGAAGGGAATGCGATGGAGTCGCAGTTTGGGCTTATGCTCGATCAGATCGAAGGGCTTAAACAGTCGATTGCCGAGCGAGCTCCCGACGTGGTGGCAGAATACCGAAGACGTTTGGACCAAAAAGTCCGAACCGCATTGTCGAGCCTTGGGCAGGAATCGCAGGAAATCGATATCCTTCGAGAAGTGCTGCTATTTGCCGACCGATGCGATATTTCTGAGGAGATTACGCGACTTACAAGCCATCTAGCTCAGTTTCGCGAGGCGATCGCCAGCCCAGAAAGCCAGGGGCGCCGGTTGGATTTTTTGATCCAGGAATTATTCCGCGAAACCAATACTATGGGATCCAAATCCAACGATTCCCGTACTTCGCAGTTAGTTGTGTCGATTAAGACAATCATCGAACAAATGAGAGAACTGGTACAAAATGTGGAGTAGACTGATTCTATGTGCAATCCAGGTCGACTAGTTGTCATATCAGGTCCGTCCGGTTCAGGCAAATCGACGGTCGTTCGACGTTTGATCCAGGAATCGGAGTTACCGCTCCGATTGAGCATTTCAGCGACTACACGTCCACCCCGCGCAGGCGAACAGGATGGCCGCGAGTATCACTTTATGGGCCAAGAGGAGTTCGACCGACGGCGGGTCGACGACGAATTCTTGGAATACAAAGAGGTATTTGGGCGCGGGTATTGGTACGGAACTCTTCGAAAGGAAGTTTCGGCTGGCCTAAATGATGGAAAATGGGTAATCTTGGAAATCGATGTCCAAGGTGCGCTGGCGGTTCTTCGAGACCATCCGCAAGCAATCACTATCTTCGTTCATCCTGGTTCCATGGCGGAACTTGAGCGACGATTGAGAAATCGAGGTACAGAGAGTGAAAGTGCAATTCAACGACGCCTGGATGTGGCGGCCGAAGAACTTGCCTTGCGTCGGCATTATTCCCACGAAGTCATAAATCAAGAGATCGATACCACTGTCCAGCAATTGTGCAAACTGCTTTTGCAGTATCAGGGAGAAAAGATTCCATGCTCGAAGAACTAAAAGAAGAAGCCATCGTCAACAAAGTCGGTGGTCGCTTCAAATTGTCCACCCTCATTCAAAAACGATTAGTGCAGCTCAATCGTGGCAGTCGACCCTTGGTGGACATGAATTCCGACGACAGAATGGAAATCGTCATCCAAGAAATCTTGCAAGACAAGATCTTCTTGACCACTTCGGGCGAGCTGAAAGTCTATAGCGAAACACCTGACCTGGGTGATTTGCTCGATCTCGACACGAGTGATTTGTAAGCGCAGTTTTCCGATCGATGAGCGCAAGCGTTGTAGTTGGAATTTCGGGCGGCATCGCTGCCTATAAATCGGCAGCGTTGGTGAGCCGTCTAGTGCAACGCGGTTTCAACGTATCCGTTGTATTGACGGATGCAGCACAACAATTTGTAGGACCAGCGACCTTTGCAGCCTTGTGCAATCGACCTCCTGTGACCAGCGCCTTCGATCCTCGCTATCCGCTGGGACCACACATCGAGTTAGCTACCGACTGCAGGTTGTTGATTGTGGCTCCTGCGACGGCTCACATCCTGGCGAGCTGCGCGATGGGATTGGCGGATTGTCTGCTGGCGACGTTGTATCTTAACGTGGAATGCCCTGTCATTCTCGCACCTGCGATGAGTGCACCGATGTGGAACCAACCTTCCGTCATGCGAAATATAGAGCAGTTAAAGGCCGACGGTGCGCACATTGTTGGGCCTGAGTCCGGATGGCTATCTTGCCGCAAACAAGGTCAAGGCCGGATGTCGGAACCTGAGGATATCCTGAGCGCATGTGAACCATTTCTAATATAGGGTTTGGTATCGATGGCGCGCATTGTGATCACGTCTGGACCGACTCGCCAGTACCTTGATCCAGTACGGTACTTGACCAATGGCTCAAGCGGACGCATGGGAAGCGCATTGGCACAAGCCGCGATCCAATTGGGACACGACGTCATTGTCATCAGCGGTCCTGTCTTAGTCGATTACCCAAAGCAGGCTACTGTTGTGGACGTCATATCCACGCAGGAGATGCTCGATTGTGCACAGCAGGCTTTTGAACACGCAGATGGCTTGATTGGCGCAGCAGCACCCTGCGACTACATGCCAACACATATCGAGCAGCACAAACTCTCTAAAACTGGGGCTGGCTTGCAACTGTCGCTCATCGAAACCCCGGACATTGTGGCAACGCTAGGGGCGGCTAAGCGTATGGGACAATGGGTCGTTGGATTTGCACTGGAAACCGAAGACGTTCGATTTCGGGCGATCGTCAAAATGTCGCGAAAATGCTGCGATATGATGATCTCCAACAGTGCCGAGGCGATGAACTCGACCGACAACTCGGTTGAGGTGATTCTGAAGGATGGCACGGTGCTCGATAACTTGGTCGGACCCAAGACGCATGTCGCGCAAGGCATACTTCGCCATATTCAAACTCAATTGATTGAACCAACTCGATGACCAACGCTTTGCATGACTATCCTAATCTGCCCGATTCGACTCGTGCTCTCGACGTGCTCGTGGTTGCACCCCATCCAGACGATGCTGAACTTGGCATGGGGGGAGCAATCTACAAGATGATCTCGCAAGGGAAACATGTTGGCGTAGTCGATTTGACGGATGGCGAGCCGACGCCGTTCGGAACTCCCGAGATGCGTGCTGCCGAGACACGGAAGGCCTCCCAGGTGTTGGGACTGACTTGGCGCTACAATTTGGGGATGAAGAACCGGTACCTGGAGCCGTCGCTTGAGAATAGGCAGCGATTGGCCGGCCTGTTTCGATTGACGCGTCCGCGCTGGATCTTTGCGCCCTACTGGGTGGATGCGCATCCTGATCACGTTGCTGCCACCGAGTTGGTCGAAGCGTCCAGATTTTGGAGCAAATTATCGAAGAGCGATCTGGCCGGAAGTCCGTTTCATCCCGAACGGATCTATTACTACTATTGTATTCACTTGAAAATGGTTCCGCAGCCCTCTTTTATTTTGGATATCTCCCGCGAATGGCCCCACAA
The DNA here is from genome assembly GCA_040080875.1 of Pirellula sp. Taxonomy (GTDB): domain Bacteria; phylum Planctomycetota; class Planctomycetia; order Pirellulales; family Pirellulaceae; genus JBKCUI01. The sequence goes on along the minus strand of JBEBHM010000051.1, from coordinate 10,580 downwards.
AGCCGAAAGCATCAACGCCTATCAGAGCCAATTCGTCGCTGGCCGCTCCACCGAACCTCCCAGCTTTGTTGAAAAGCTTCGCGAGGAGGCCGCCTATTGGGGGAAGTCGATCGGGACGAGATATGGCGAACCATTCGCTTCGCGAGAACCCATCGGAATCAAAGACTTCGAGTCGTTGCTTTGATCATGGTTTTAATCCCGTACAAGCAGTCAAAGCATTTTTTCGACTGGCTATTTTCCGGTGGAAATGAAGTTTCGTTCGGCGAAATCTAAGAATGCCTTCCAGTCCTTTGGCACCGCTCTGTGACCTTCGGAATGGTAGTGAAATGCGAGTTGGCCGGTTGTGACTGGGTGATCGAGTGGGGGTAGTTCGGTTGCACCAACGCCTTGAGCACCTAGCAATTGATAGACCGGGCTGGCGGCAACCATTGCCAGGAATTCGCCCTTGGGGTCGGACCACTGATCACTGAGTCCGCCGTTGATGTAAACAGGACGCGGAGCGCATAGGGCGATGAGCAAGTGTTGGTCGACAGGCAACTCATTCCAACGCCCTACCCATTTTTGAAGATTGCCCGCAAATTGCCACGAAAAATTCTGCGCCATGTCGTCGAGTGTTTCACCCCAATCGCGACGGATCAGCGACGCTCCCATCTCCCCCGATACAACAGCAAAAACTGCGGCGACACGTTCGTCTTGCGCCCCGGCCCATAGGACCGTTTTGCCGAGCCGCGATGCACCGGTAATCGCAATCTGTTTTGAATTGATCGCCGGATCCGTTTCCAAATAATCGATAGCACGGCTGATGCCCCAGGCCCACGCACTTATGCCTCCCCATTCATCTACGGCTGGCTTCGATTCGCCAACTTTTAGCGCATAGCCAACCACACCCTGTGTCTGCGTGTTCGCGAGGTCGGGCTGAATCTCAGAATATGCAATCGTTGCGTATCCCCAGCCTCGGCCAAGAACCTCGGTAATTGGATCGAAGGGCGCTGCCGCTCTCGGATACGCTGCTCTGGCAGTGGGAGCCCGGCCGGGCGGGAACCCAAAGCTGATGTTAAGCATTAACGGTATCGGCTTGGATGCGTCGTTGGGTATGGATTTGTTGGGTATGGTTAGCGTCAGGTTGATTGCTGGAGCATCGGCTTTGTCACCGATTCGTCCCGAGATCTTTTTCACCGTGGCCTTGCCATCGCGAGCCTTGGGATCGGATTCCGTCACCGACCAAGTAACATGCGGTGCATTCGATGGAACATGGCCATAGATTTGCGATCGGTAGAATTTCAGTATCTCTGGACGGCGTTGGTTGAACCACTGTTCGGCCGATTGAACTTGCCGACCATCTTGCATGACCAACGGGTCAGGGAGAGTGTAAGCTGGTATCTTTTCTTCGGAGTAGTTGGAGACATGTCCCGTAGATTTGGCGAGACGTACAGGATTGCCTTGATCGTCTTTGCCACCGATGAACTTCACGTTGTCAGCATTGCCGCTTGATCCGGGTGCTGGAAATGCCGAGACCGGTTCATCTCCGGTCTGCGCCAAGCAGGTCGACACGAGACAACAAGCCGAAATAAAGGCCACCGAACGAACGGCTACAAACATAGGAATCCTCACTTAGTCGGTTAGCGCGAGTGTGATATCTGTGCTTTATTCAGATTCGATTTTTAGGTTGAGCCGCAGGCGCTAGCCGCGTTTTTAATCGCAAATCATCGTATCGCAGCTAGCGATTGCGGCTCAAGCCTGTGGTGATGGCGATTCATTCGCATGCTGAAAACCTATGACACTCACTATAACAATGCAATGCCGTCCGGAGTGACTCGAAAGAGCCGGTCTGAGACGGGGTGGTTGGTGGTTGCAAAGTCTTGGCGGACGGCTTGTTGAAGGGGCTCTTTGTCGCCTCGGTACTCAAAAAGCATCAGCGCATCGCGTGACGGAACTGCGGCAACAATGTTTTTTCCGAGTTGCATGGAGACCGTTTCGAAAAGCCTTGGATGCAAAAGATAACTCGAACTCGCTCCATGTTGTGGTTGCAACGCTCCCACGGCAGGTAAATCATCTGAAATGCGCATGACGAGCAACTCGGGGTTTGGGCCCGAAGCGAGATTCTTGATCGCGACCTCAAGCAGTGTCTCCAACGATACATCCCAGCGTAGTAGATCCACGGAATTCACAAATCGGAATGTATCTTGATTGTCGATGGCAAAACAGATGCGCAAATCCGTCAGCCAAGGGACACTCACAAGAAAAGTGGAGGCAAGTTGCTCGGTACCGTTGCGTTGCACCGTCCGATGGTTGACCTCTTGAATGTATTTATCGGGTTTGAGTAACGGTTGAATGCGATCGCGACTCGCCGACCAAGACTCTTGTCCTAATCGCTCGTCGTTTTGAGCAATACCGATGGTTCCCTGGACAAACTTGTCTACCATCTCGTCCAGTTGCGAGGGGTTTCTCTTAACTTCGTTGAGCAGATTCCCGATCGACAACTCGTAATTCTCGGTTTTGATCGTCAGTCCGTGCACTTCGATCTTCGCATCCGGCATTTCTTGGCGAAGCTTGGCTTCTGCACGCTGCAAAATGCGTACTGCCAAATGCTCGTCGTCTCGATAGACTCGGAGCGAAGACAACATTCGCTCGAAAATAGGTTGAATGGTCTCTCGCATCGACGGCGGAAGATCGGTCGAGATGCATAGGATTAAATCCGCAACGAGCACGAACCATCGTTGACCCGCTTGGTTTGGTTCGGGTCGTTCCGCCGTAAAGTTGCTGTAGACAATGGTTGGGTCGTGACGTACCTCTGTGGAACCAACTTGTGAAAACAAAGTCGTGGCTAGTTCTTGCCAACGGCCAGATTTTTCGATGAGGGCAGTATCGATTTGCAACGGTACTCGAAAGAGGAGGATTCCAACCGATTGCGGTCGATCGGAATCACTGATTTCGACAGCTCCATCCCCTTCCTGTTTCACGATCCAATGGGCAGGATAATCGATCACATAGTAGTTGTTACGATGTTCAAAGCTCACATAGAAGGGGCAATCATTGGACGATTTCTGTTTTTGATCTTGCTCCCATTCGGCTTGTTCTCGCTTGAGAGATTCCATTTGATTTTGATTATGATTCGACATGGGCCCCTTTTCCTCTCTCGCTTGGTGAGCCGATCATTGTAGAGCATGAGCACGTGGCGGAGTTGCTCCGCAACTCCAGCCCCACTCCCGATCCATCCAGCCCCACTCCACATCCCTTTCACTCACCGCTCGTTGTTCGCAAATCCGTGCGATTAGGCGAGCGCCGATTGGACTATTCTGGCCCGACACGTGGATTAGGCATGATTCGCCAGGTACCTCACTTAGGTTTCGGATTATGACTGGTAGCGTACATTCTGCCACACTCATTGCTCGCGACTCGCACTGGTCAGAAGCGAGGTGACGACAATCGCCACAAAACTGAGGGGGATAGTGATGATTCCTGGTTGGCTGATTGGAACCCAAGCCGATTCACCACTGACCAAATAGATGTTTTTGAACATATCGGGCGAAACAACGATCCAAAGTAGGGACGAAAGCAATCCCACGAGGACACCTGCGATGATCCCTTGTTTGGTGGTGCGTTTCCAAAAGAGAAGCATCAACAAGGCGGGCAAGTTGGCCGAGGCGGCGATGGCGAAGGCCCAGCCTACCAAATAGGAAACGTTCATCCCCTCAAACGCCAAACCCAACAAAATCGCCATCCCTCCGATGACAACCGACGAAATCTTGGCCACACGGATTGTCTCGTGTTCGCTCAACTTCCAACCAAAGAATCCGCTGACGATATCGTGTGCCACGCTGCCTCCCGCCGCGATGATCAACCCGCTCACCGTTCCTAAAACCGTGGTGAACGCGATCGCAGAGACCGCAGCAAAGAGCAAATTGCTAAAGCTCTTGGCGAGCAAGGGGGCAGCCATGTTGCTATCGGTGGGATCCAGCGTGCCGCTGACCATGGCTCCCAATCCGATGTAGAGCGTAAGGACATAGAAGAAGCCGATCGAGGCAATCCCAACGATCGTGCTTTTTCGCGCGGACGCTTGATCCTTGACCGTATAGTACCGAATTAGAATATGGGGCAACGAAGCGGTACCTGCAAATAATGCCAACATCAAAGAGACGAAGTCCAGCTTGCTCAGAAGCTTGTCAGATCGAAGCCCTTTGAATGCGGGCAAGTTCCCTGGCGACATCATGTCTCTGCCATCTACAACCTTGGGTGTAACCGTTTGTTTTCCGTTTTCTCCCTTTTGAGTGCTCGTGATCTCGATCTTGGAGTTTGCGATCGTTCGGATGAACGCGATCGGACCGAGGGGGCCGGTGCTTGTTTTACCATCTGGCAACTCGACGATCCGTCCCACTGGTTCCACATTTTTCTCTCCTTCACCAAATCCGATGGGAATTCCATTGACCATTCGCTTGCCATTTTGGACTTCGATGACTTGAGTATGCCCAAGCTCCGAGGCGGGACTTACCACCAAACCCCGATTTAAGATTAGTGTCGTTAACACGAGTGAGAATACGACCAACAACCCACCCTTGAGAAATTGCACGTAAGTGGTGCTCACCATGCCAGCCGTCACCACAATGAACACCACGATGGCACCGACGAGGACGACCCCCTGCCAATACTGCAAACCTAAGAGAGGTTTGACCAGCGCACCGGCTCCAACCATTTGCGGGATGAGATAGAACAAACTTACCACCAAGGTGCTAAGTCCCGCAGACGCTTTGATCCCCCGCGATTGAAACTTGCTATCAAGCGCGTCCGCAAACGTGTACTTGCCTAAGCGTTTGAGCGGTTCGGCGATGACTAACAGCGCAACGATCCAACCAGCTAGATATCCGATGGAATAAAGGAAGCCGTCGAATCCAAAGAAGGCGATCATACCGCAGATGCCAAGGAACGACGCCGCGGAAAGATAGTCTCCAGCAAACGCGATCCCGTTGATGAACCACGGAACCGCACCTCCGGCTGCGAAATAGCCTTGACTCGATTTGGCCTTGGCGCCGAGATAAAAGCTGAAGGCCAAGGTCGCAATCACGAGGGCGGAGAAGACCGCGATTGCGAGCGAGTTCGCTTGGTATATCATCGCCCCCCGCTCATGGCGAACGCTTGCTTGACATCTTGGGCTTGGAGCACAATCAGCGCCCAAATACCGATTGGCAAACCGATCACGCAGCAACAGGAGCCAAAATCGATCATCGCCAAAATGGCCGCCGTGAGCGCCATTCCCCATGACTTCAATCGCAACATTTGGATCCCACCGAACAAAATCACAACCGAGATGAGAACAAAAATAACCTGAATGGCCGCAGCGACAGGTCCGACACTATTCTTAGCCATTTGCACAACGAACTCTGGAGCGTCGGGGGGGAATTCTGGAGGAACCGCCACCAACGCATTGACAACCGAATAGATCGACATGATCAAACTTAGCGAGCCGACGATAATCAAAGCGATTGCTGGCGCCTGGACCTTGGCCGTATTCATGGGCCTCGTTCCGGGCCCTTGGCCCAGTTCCGTGCTTTGGTAGGGGTTGTACTGATTGCCTTGTTGAAAATCGTTGCTCATGGATCCTCCCTGGGTTGTATCGGCCGGCGGTAGAACATTTCAGATGCGACATTGTAGTCCCAAGTCTTGCGCCCGTGTCGTGCCATCCCAAGAAAGCGTTCGATGGCTTCGTATTTTTATTTTTGAAATTGTTCTAAGGCTCGATCGAACACCTCGCCATAAACAAGCTCTCCGCCCTGGTGTCCAACCCACATCACTGCAAGTGCCAATAGGATGGCAGTCAATCGCCAAACGTTGGTCAACGTGTCCGATTTGTATTTGCGTGCGAACAGTCCGATAATGACGGCGAACACTCCTACGATTGCGATACTGGTCCCAAGCCAACGGTGAAAAAACAGTGTCGCCTGTTGATGTGTTGCGTCCGCAGGAAGCATCTTGTCCCAACTCGGATAGCCGTTGGTTTCCGCTAGCGACCAGCCCATGATGACCGTGATGATGCTCGTCAATGCCGCAACCACAAGGCACTGGTATGCGGTGGTGACACAGCGAGGACCAAGAAAATAGGAAAGAAATGCAACCGCTCCCCCAACAAAGTAGAGTGCGACAGGAAAATGGACCATGGCTGGATGGAAATAGCCGATGGCTCGATAGGTTTTCGCAAGCAAGGAGGACGATCCCCTTTCAAGCGGTACTGCACTCTCCGGAGTTACATCGATCTTTACACTGATCGGCCAATCGGCACCTTCGTCAATCCACACTTTGATGACCGAAAGTTCTGGAGCGGCGAGCGGGCCACTGGGTGGCATGACCAAACTATCTGCATCTTGCGCTTTGGAAGGTTGCCGCAAATAATCTGTCCAAAGCGAGCTGGCGGACGCATCGCCAGGTTCGATGAAACCGAACAACGCATCGCGATCTGCAATCAAGAAACCGTTCTTGGCACCGTCACCTTGATGACAACTCAAACACTTGTCTCTCAAGATAGGAGCTACGTCGCGCTCAAAACTGATCACTCGGCCTGAGTTTGGGGCGTCTTGGCTCGACCCTGAAGCAGCGATGAAACAAACAACGCAAAAACAAAACATTATCTGCACGGATCTCATGATTGATGATGTAAACGCATTTCCCTTTATTATTCGGATGCCCTTTGTTGCGAGAAAAGCCACTCGTAAAGTGCCGGATTGGAATATGTAGCGGTCCAACTATCGTGCCCAACACCAGGGTATTCTGTGTACTTGACGGGCGAGCCTACCCTTTGAAGGGCTTCGATCATCTCACGCGATCGCTTGACTTTAACAGCGGTGTCCGCATCTCCGTGAAAACACCAAATCGGCAGCCGATGGAACGAATCTACTGTCTTTGGATCACCGCCGCCGCAGATGGGTGCAGCGGCCGCGAAATATTTTGAGTATCGCGCAATTGCGTCCCAGGTCCCATATCCGCCCATCGAAAGTCCCGTGATGTAGACCCGCGTCGAATCGACGCCAGCGTTTTCGATCATTTCGTCGAGCAATTCTTTGGTCGCCTGAAGCGGTTGACTTGGGTCTTTTGGCAATTCGCTGGACTCCAGGGTCCAGTCTACCTCAGACCACTTCATGTCTTTCGGGCACTGTGGAACCACCACGTAACACGGGAACTTTTCGCGGCGAGCTTTGTCGGAAAAATCCTTGGCCCCATGGACTAAGGTGGCCTTGTTATCATCCCCGCGTTCACCCGCACCGTGCAGGAATAGAATCAACGGATACTTCTTACCGGGAACGTAGCCAGCCGGCTTGAGCAACCGATAATTCAAAACAAACTTATTCGTCCCGACAAACGAGCGGGGTTCATAGATCATCGCAAGCGAACTGACCAACTCCTCACGAGCCGACAGTTTCGCTTCTTGAGCCTTTAATCCTTGTGTGTCCAACAAACTGCCTAACAAGATCGCGGGAACGAAACAAATAAAGCGTAATCTAACTTGGAGTTGGGTCACGAAATAACTCGGGAACTAATAGAATACAAGTGTGTGGATTGAGAGTCCGCAGGTGGGAGTCCCACAGATTATAGTCGCGAGAAGACGTATTGTGAAAGCTCAAGCCATTGCCACCGAGCTCAACACCGAGCTCAGAGCTTGTATTTTCACAAGGTTCTTGCCACAACTATCGGAAATTGAAGAATGTTGTAGGAATGAGGGGTTCGTACGCCCTCTTCCGCTTGCTGGCTGAGTACGATTAGACTATGCCGATCGTTTCACCAGAATAGTGTCGAATCTTCGGCACCCTTTTCCCTTTTCCCATTTCAACTGACCGGAGACGCCATGCTCACTTGTCTTCCTCGCGCTTGGTCTAAGGCATCTGCGACTGTGGCGCTCCTGTTGCTCATGCTGCAATCGAACTTGCTCGTTGCGCAGGATGCTCCCGTTGGAAAATCGGAGAACTTGCTCATCAAGACGTGGAACGCGTTGGGCACGATGTACGCGATCACCTTCTTGATCATCAGCATCGTCCTTGTCGCCCTGGTTGTCCGTTCGATTTTGGCCGTTCAAAAGAACAACTTTGTTCCGGATGACCTGCTCCAAGGTGTCGATGCAAGCCTCGGAGAAAAAAATGTTCAAGCCGCCGTCGAATTGGTTCGAGCTGACGAAAGTTTCCTTGGACAAGTGCTCTCGGCTGGCCTGGGCAAGCTTCAAAAGGGAAAAGAGTCGGCGTTGGAAGCGATGCAGATCACTGGTGAGTCGGAAACCATGCGGATCGAACATATGCTCAGCTATCTGGCCCTCATCGGCAACATCTCACCTATGATCGGATTGCTGGGAACCGTACAGGGAATGGTAACTTCCTTTGGGCAGATTGCCGGGAGTGAAACGACTCCCAAACCATCCCAGTTGGCTGGCGGTATCGAACAGGCGCTCTACACCACGCTCTTTGGCTTGTTCCTGGCCATTCCTGCCATCACCATCTACAACATTTTGCGAAATCGGGTGCAACGACACATATTGACAGCCGGGCTACAGAGCGAAGAAATGCTGGACAAATTCCAAGCGTTCGTCAAAGGGTAACGCGGTATGCATATCCATCGAAAGTTTGACTTCAAAGTCGCGGAAATGGACATGACGGCCATGATCGATATGGTCTTTCAGTTGATCATCTTCTTCATGGTTTTGATCAATTTTTCTCAAGATGATCAGAACGACAAAATCAAACTTCCAGCAAGCGAACTTGCAAAGCCGGCCGAGGCCCCGCTGACTTATCCGATTGTGCTCCACCTGGATTCAACGGCTACCATCTATATGGGTGCTAACATCGCCACGGTGAATTCGATCGCTCCGCTGCTCAATACCGAAATCCAGCTTTTGACCTCGCGCAATCAAACTGCAAAAGATGCCAACATCGTTATTCGTGGACACCGAAACGTCCCAGGAGGCTTGGTCCAAGATGTCATCAAGAAATGCCAAGAGCTAGGATTCGAAAAATTCGTGCTGCGAGTTCGTGAGGAAGAGAAATGAAATTCGAAACCAAACGAGGTACGGAAAAGGCCGAACTGCAACTCACGTCGATGATTGATGTGATTTTCTTGCTCCTCATCTTTTTTGTGATGACGTTCAAGATTGCCGCACAAGAGGGTGACTTCAATGTCAAGATGCCCATCGGTGAAAGCAGCGGGCCGTCAGAGAATACCAACATCCCCATCAAACTTAGATTGAGAGCAAACGCAGATGGCGAACTGGCTGAGATTGTCGTGTCAGATAGCATTACCTTTGGTAACGATTGGGGACGCCTGAGAAGCTACATATTGGAATTGACGGGCGGAACCGCACCGCCCACACCAGACGAAGGCCCTGAAGTGGAAATCGATCTCGATTACAACTTGCGATATGAACACGTCATCGCTGCCATTACGGCGGTCACTGGCCAGCGCCAAGGCGATGATATCAAACGATTGGTCGAGCGGATTAAGTTCGCCCCGCCTCGCAAGCCACAATAATCGGCTGGTCAGCCCAAGGCGGTTCCCTTATAACCAGAGTAGAACGATTGTCCCAATCGTTTCCGAGTTCGTTGTACGATTGTCCCAATCGTTTCCCAATCCGTCGTACGATGGTCCCAATCGTTTCCGAGCAATTGCGACAATCGCTCTACTCTCGTACCCCACTCGCCATGACACTCGCTTTTAGGAGTATGCGATGATTTATCGAGCCCAATGCCATGTTCTGTTTGTCGTGTTGGGTTTCTTTGCCCCGCATCTTGGGACTGGCTCAACTTGCTTGGCCCAGAAAACGCTTGCCTGGAAGTTCTCAACGGACCAAGTGATCGACGTGGTATTGGATCAAGATACAAAAATGAAACTGAATGGCCTGCCGTCAGCTCCACTCAATGAAAGCAATACGATCCAGCGAACCGAGATGACCTGGAGAGTGCTCAAGCCATCGACCCAAGGTGCCTTCGTGGTCGAACAATCCATCGAGCGAATTCTTTTTGAAATGAAATCGGTGAGCGACAACTTTGTCATCGACACAAAAGATAGCAAACCGTTGACGGGCAGAGCGGAATTCATGGCCAAAGAAATCCGGCCGCTGGCCGGCTCGAAATTCGTGGTAACGAGCAAAGCGACAGGTGAAGTGGTTGACTTGACCTTTCCAAATGCCTCGGCCGGCGGGACTGCGAACAACAGCTTGGCAGAAACCGGACTGCGTGAGATTGCAGCCAACAGCTCCTTGCGGCTTCCATCCAACCCCATCCAAGTCGGTGAAACGTGGCAGAACGAATATGAGCTCGACATGCGCCTGTTTGGGAAATTGATCGTCAGCACTACCTATCAGTATCTGGGCGAAGAGATCGTCAATGGAAAAACGCTTGACAAGATCAAAGCGTCCACTGCCAATCGGGCCGCAGACCCATCGTCAAAATCAGGTTTGAAACTCACCAAACAGGAATCCGCTGGCACCATTTGGTTTGACAATCAACGCGGCTGCATCGACCACAGCGAATTCCAACAAGAAATGGCCCTGGATGTCCTTCAAGCCGGGCAGCAAATTAAACAAGATGTTAAGCAAACCTACAAACTCAAGTTCA
>JBEBHM010000597.1:0-5506 GCA_040080875.1 Pirellula sp. | reverse complement strand
TGCATGACGGTGGTCGCATCGTCAACATGGCATCGATTTCGGGCGTGATCGGATTCTTTGGGCAAGCGAACTACGCTTCGTCCAAGGCCGGCATCATTGCCATGACCAAAGTCCTCAGCCGTGAGCTTGCATCGCGCAAGATCAACGTCAATGCGGTGGCGCCCGGAGTTGTGCTTACCGAAATGGGGGCATCCATTCCCGATTCCTCGCGGCAACTGATGATGACTCAAATTCCGATGAAACGGTTTAGCGAACCGGAGGAAATCGCATCGGTCATCTTGTTCTTGTGCAGCGATCTATCGTCCTACGTGACGGGGCAAACGTTACACGTCAATGGAGGTTGGTGGGGATGAGTATTCGGCACCAAGCCCCAATGCCGATTGACAATAAAATCTGCACTGCGACGCAGGCGCTTCGCATCATTGAAAATGGCATGACGGTTGCCTGCGGAGGATTTGTGGGTGCCGGGCATCCTGAACTGCTAACGAGAACCTTGGAACAACTTTTTCTGGAGCAAGGGCAACCGAGGGACTTGACGTTGGTCTATGCGGCGGGCCAAGGGGATGGAGCATCGCGCGGGCTCAATCACTTGGCGCATCGCGGACTTGTCAGACGAGTGATTGGAGGGCATTGGGGCCTGTGTCCTAAGCTTGGAGAAATGGCAATCGCAGGGGAGATCGAGGCATACAACTTCCCGCAAGGAGTAATCTGTCACTTGTATCGCGACATCGCAGCCGGTCGTCCCGGATGCCTCACGCATGTTGGACTGGGAACGTTTGTCGATCCAGCTAACGCAGGTGGCAGGCTGAACGAGCACACGACCGAACCGCTTGTCGAGCGGGTGGAATTGCGAGGAAAGACTTGGTTACTGTATCACGCGTTTCCCATCCATGTTGGGCTAATACGAGCGACCGCTGCAGATCAATTCGGAAATCTCGTCATGGATGAGGAAGCGATCATTGGGGATATCTTGCCCATTGCTCAAGCCGCACACAATCATGGCGGATCTGTGATTGCCCAAGTGCGCAGAATCCTAGACAGGCCTGCTGTCCCGATGCATGTTCGCGTGCCGGGAAGTTTAGTGTCACATATCGTCCTTGCCGACGAGTGTGATCACTGGCAATCGTTTGCAGAAGCGTTCAATCCGGAATGTTGTTCAGCCCGGGAAGATATGCTGGAGGAAGAAAGCCAACGAAAACTCTGGTTAGGAGCTGGTGGTGGCGAACAAGCGATGAACCTGGACAGACGCATCATCGCACAGCGGGCATGTGATGAGCTACGGCCTGGAGACATTGCGAATCTAGGAATCGGTTTGCCTGAGGGGATCTCGGTGGTTGCAGCAGAGCGAGGCTTGCTATCCAAAGTAACACTTACCGTTGAAAGTGGTCCGATCGGTGGTGCGCCGCTGGGAGGGCTCGGCTTCGGTACTTCGCGCTACCCGCAAGCCATCATCGACCAGCCGGCACAATTCGATTTCTACGATGGAGGCGGCCTCGATTTCGCCGCGCTGGGAGCCGCTCAAGTCGACCGGTTTGGTAATGTCAATGTCTCGCGTTTTGGGAGCCGATTTGCTGGCGTCGGCGGGTTCATCAACATCTCGCAGAATGCAAAGAAGCTGGTCTTTTGTGGGACCTTTACCACTGGCGGATTGACAATTCAAATCGACGATGGCCGATTGCGCATTGTACAAGAAGGGAGCATTGCCAAGTTCGTCCGCGATGTTCAACATCTTTCCTTTTGTGGTCCGGATGCACGACCTTTGGAACGTGAAATTCTTTTTGTCACCGAGCGAGCCGTATTCCGATTACAGCCTGAGGGATTGGAGTTGATCGAGGTAGCGCCTGGCATTGAAATCGAACGGGACATCGTCGCCAAGATGGAGTTCGTGCCCATCATCCGATCCCCAAGAACGATGCGATTGAGCGACCCGCGAGCATGAAAGTCGTGCCACAACGCACAAGCAATCAGTCTCCAATCGTCCGCGTCGCATAATGATCCACATCTCGATACAATAGTAATGTCCGTCACGATCTAATCCTACGGGGTATTTTCATGTCAGCAGTCGTTCAGGGTATCACGCTAGCCCAATATCATGCGAGAGAGATGGCCTCTCAACAAAAGCACGAGTACTTCCGCGGCGAAGTTTTCGCCATGGTCGGTGGTTCACCTCGTCACAGTCTAATTGCGACGAATTTTTGCGGTGAAGCAAGACAACAACTCAAGGGCAAGCCCTGTGTTCCGTACAACAGCGATTTGCGAATCAAGATTGAGGCCACTGGACTCTTTACTTATACCGATGCTAGCATTGTTTGCGGACCGCTGCTATGCGATCCGGAACTCTCCAGCACTGTTCTCAATCCGTCGGTTATCGTCGAAGTCCTTTCGGAATCCACGGAGAAATACGATCGGGGGCGGAAAGCAAGTCACTACCGACAAATTCTGTCGCTGAAAGATTTGATCCTGATTTCGCAGGAAGAAGTATCGGTCGAACGATATACGCGTCAGTCTGATGGCAATTGGCTTTTTGTCGAATATCGCACTCTTGATCAATATTTGGAACTGGAATCGGTAGGAGTTGTTATTCCGCTTGCAGAGATCTATCGAAACATTGTTTTCGATTCGAACGCTGGTCCAAAGTAGCCTCCCCTGGGATCGACCCAAACATGAACTTCGCTACGTTTTGGAACAAGTCCGCAACAGAACCTGACTTTCCTCGCGACGCCTATGAAGCTGAAGAGCTCTGGCCAAGATATTTGGTGGAAGACTGATGTATTCTTGGTTTGGCCACACTCGCTGATGGCGACGCAAATGAACGGTAGACATCGACAATGGCCTATAGCCGTCCTGATTTTGGGAATGGTCATGATCAATCTTACGTTCTTTCAGGCTTTCCGTTTTCTGTCGGCATCTCAACTTCTTCTCGCCGTGATCGTAGGTATCGCTTTTGCCCAAATCATATTGTTCGCCAGCATTGCGGCGTGTGTCGGCAGAAGTTGGCTTGTTGGGATTTCCCTTTCGACGATTCTCGTGTGTTTGTCGTTAGGAGCGGTTACTCTTGGACAACAGTTGGCATATGGGATGATGTTGTTCCAAGACCCAATCTTTCTTTCCGGCTTGTGGGCGGTGCTCGCGATTCCTGTTTGCATGGTTGGTGCGTCAGCTCCGCTCGTGGGGATGCGACTCTTGGCTGGGTGGCGACTTGCTCGTGAGCCGTTTACGGCGACACGCCGTGGGGCCATTGGGCTCGAAGAGATGTTTCTGGTTACGACCACGATTGCAGCACTTTTGATCATGACCCAAGTACCGGCCATTTTCTGGGATGTGCCCCCACTGATGCTGTTGCTGACGCTAGGCCTCGTATGCACATTTCTTGTTGTGCTCAATCTCTTAGTGACTCTGCCAGCAGTTTACTTACTGTACCGCGTTCAATCTCGCATGCGAGGATTGGCGATCTCATTCGTGCTTGCGCTTGGTACGGGGACCGCCATTGCTTGGATGACGGGAACAATGGGGTTCAACAGCGCGATGGATCCCGGACAGTGGAGCATTGTTTTGTGCGGCAGCGTAAGCGGTTGGGTGACATCGATTTTGGCCCATGCCTGCATTGGGTTGTCCGGCTATCGGCTCATTGGTTATGCGAAAGAATCGCCCGTGGAAGACGAAGCCTCCGAATACGAACGAAAACTCGATCGCACATGGCATCGTCGCTTGACCGCGATGATCGTCTTGATGGCGATGATATCCGGCTTTGCCGGCATGCTCTCACAAGATGGACGGTTTCGATCCGACCAAGAGCTCTCTTCGCTGTCTCAAGAGTTGAAGACGTCCGGAGGTTCGATCGATGTCAACAATGAGGGCCTCTACAAAGCATCTCTTGGCAAGTACACGACGGACGAGACGCTCGCTACGCTGGATCGATTGTATGGCGTAAAGGAATTGTCATTGGCAGAAACACAAATCACCAACGCGGGATTGGTACACTTGAAAAAGTTTCCAAATTTGGAATCGATCGATTTGACGCTCTGCAAAATCGACGACGCTGGTTTGAAAGAACTTCAGTCGCTAATGTTGCAATGGCCCAAGTTTCGACACTTGTCGCTTTCATCAACGGGCGTTACGCGTGAGGGCATACTCGCCTTGCTTGTTCGGCCACTTCAATCGTTGGACGTTAGCAATCTTGGCTTGAATGACGAGGATGCAGCGGCGATTATTGATAATCACGGCATATCCGCTTTAGTGTTTTCCGGAAACAAGCTGATCACGGATCGAGTCCTGTTGAAAGTAATGAAAAGTAGGCTCACTCGCGACCTAGATTTGAGTGGGACAAGTGTAGATGGTAGCGGGTTCAAGAAACAGCTAACTTTGTCCAATCTGAAGCTTCACAATGTTCCACTTACCGATGCGGCGTTCGGGCCGAATCTCGCAAACTTGACTATTCATCGCACTCTTTCATTGAGCAACACTCAACTCACCAAGTCCATTTTGCCAATGTTCGCCAATTGCACATCAATTCGAGGGTACGAGTTTGGTGAAGGATCGATCGTCGAGGCGGACTTATCAGCATTAGGGAACGGGATTTCTCGATTGTCGCTGACGAGCAAGCAGTTTACCGGACGATGTTTTGAATACTGGCAACCATCATTGTATTATTTGAGTTTGCGAGGGGCTGGATTAACCGACGCAACCATCCCATCGGTCGCCAAGTTAACTAGGCTGAGTTATCTGGACGTGTCCGATACCGCGATTACGGACGCATGTTTGCCTTCCTTAGCGAAGATGAACTTGGCCTTTATGAACATTAGCAATACGCAAATTACTGCGGATGGATTGCTGGCAAATGCGAAGGTAAGCGAGCTTCGACTGGTGGTGGCGATCGGTCAATACACCCCGGAGGACTTAAGACGCCTTCGTCAGAAATTTCAAGTCATCGTGGGTAAGCCCGAGGACGAATGGTAGGTTGATGATGGGTTTCGCTCGATCCGCTCATGCGAGTTTTCGCAAGGGAATATGCATCATCGTGAATACAGGCTGTGTTGCCCGCAACTACGCCCTTCGACCGATCAATTTTGACTGAACAAAAAAATTTCCAAAAACTTCGAACTACCTACTTGCAATGGGGTGCAATAAGCCATTTAATCAATTGTCCTTGGGAGTGGTTTCAAAAAGACTGTCGATTAAGGTCAAGCCCATGCAAGCCCATGCAAGCCCATGCAAGCCCATGCAAGCCCATGCAAGCCCATGCAAGCCAAACTCTTTTTGGTTTTTGCATCGTTAGTTCTTCATGCCATTTGTATTCACTCGTTGGATGCAAGCTCCAACGATTTCCTAAATCTTCAGATTACGAAACTTGGGCTAGCAAAAAAAATATCGTTGTCTGAACTAACTGCGGGTGTCCAAAGCACCGTTCAACTTCAGGTTGAGTACCTATTGGACGAAGAGTTTACGGATGTTGCTTCGACGTCTACCTGTGGATGTATTCGTGCGAAATTAGACTGCAAAACTCTCA
>JBEBHM010000596.1:0-5530 GCA_040080875.1 Pirellula sp. | reverse complement strand
TGTTCAGCGTCAGATCCATGAGAACTGGATAACTTTTGAATCAAGACGTTTCCCGGCTTGAGATCTCGATGCACAACTCCTTGTTCGTGTGCAAAATGGACTGCTCGAGCCAACTGCTTGACGATGGAAACGGCTTCGCGCGGAGGTAGTGGTCTGCCGTTGACCGATTGCGATAGCGTTCCGCCGTTGACAAACTCTAGTGCTAGAAATGGACAGCCTTCGATTTGACCTACTTCATAGATCTGAACGATGTTGGGATGCTGAAGTCGCGCAGTGGCCTCCGCTTCGACGAAAAACCGACGAAGCAAATTGGGGCTAGCGAAGTGCCCAGCCAACAGCATTTTCAGCGCCACGTAGCGATTCAACTGAAGGTGACGGGCTTTGTAAACAATCCCGATTCCGCCTCGTCCCAATTCACTCAGAATCTGGTAACCTGGAACTTCTGGCACACCTAGGTTGGTCGCTGTAAAACCATCCACCGGCGATTTGAACCTACTTGGAAAGTCCGTGTCCAAGTCCATCGAGCTCAAACCCATGGCTCGGTGAAAAGCATCTTGACTTTGCAACTCGTCCGCAAACTGCGGAAAACGAACCATGTATTCGTCGATGACGGGATGCAATCCCAATCGTTCACGTAACAAGAACTCCGAGTAGACTACGTCGATGGCAAATTCCGGATGATTCTGTAAGTCTGGAAAAATTCCAAAGTATTCTTCGGCGGTAACTTGCTCATTGGCGTCCCAGCGCATGGACTGGTCGAGGATAATCAACTCGACTTGCTTTGGCGGCGGAATGGTTTGGCAGAGTTGAAAGAGTTGCTTCACGCTGGGGGACTTGCCATTGGTCCAGAGTTTGCGATACTCACCGCTCGGAGATTGTGTTGTCTGCAACAAGGCTAATCCTCTTATCCCAACTGACGAGTAACACGATCCGCAGCCCGGTGCAATTGCATTCGACGAGCTTGAGCTGTTCCGCCAATAATCGTTGTTACCTCTTCCGAAGTCAATCCTGCACGTCTCAATTCAAGTCTTCGGAACAACTCCAAACATAGCTACTCTCTGGGATAGTTTTGGAGTAGCAGCTTCGCTTCGTCTGTAAATTGAGCGATTTCGTCTTTCCATGTTTGGGGCATTTGCGATCGGTGCCGATCTGACAAGGATTCGGCTTCTTCGAAGAATTCATAAGCCTTTTCATTTTCTCCCAATCGAGAACTGCACATAGACAGAAAGTAGAGATCGAACGGGCGATCCTGTTCAGCTTGGCCAGCCAGACTTTGCGTCAATACCTCGATAGCCTCTTTAAATTGCCTGTCTCGGTAGAGGGCAACTCCGAGCGTGTTCAGGCACAGTGAGCGTCGGTTCGCCTGCAGAGTCTCATCATTCACGGCGTGTCGCGCAAATTCCACCGCGGTCGCCGAGTCTCGAAGAGTCCTAGGGCCTGTAGCCAATGTCCAGGCCAAAGCGTTGCAAGTGCTGGACTTTCGCGGCTGAAGCTTCAATATTTTGAAAATCGCAATGCGAGCCGAATGGATGTCCAATTTCTCGATAGAGTCTCGCAACACGCTGGCCTGATTCGCAGCATCGATTTCAAGGAACCGTTGGTCGAGTTGAATTTGTAGGGACTTCATCCGCGAATTCGAGTCCTGAGCAGGACGTTTCGGTACGCGCTGTTTCAATTCCAAATCGACATCGTCCTTTGCGTTGTTATGGTCATTGGCAAATTCCAATTGTCGAGAATGCAACTCCTCGGACAACGCATCCAGATTCCAAAGATTTACTGATTGGGAGTCGGAAATAACGGCGAGTTGAGTGCCGTTGGGATTGAAAACGATTCGTGAGATTTGTTCATCATTTGGATTCGCCAGTACAAACAGCTTGCGGCCGCTAGACGGCTCAAAAAAACGGATCTTGCCGCCAGAATCGGAGATTGCAATCATCTTGGAGTCTGGTGAAAATGCCATGGAAACTCCACTTACAGACATGCCATTGGACGGGAGTTCGGTAATGAGTTCACCTGTCTCAGCGTCCCTGATACGAACGTGATCCGTATTGGATGCAATCCATTTGCCGTTTGGGCTGTATTCGACGAAACAGTATTGTGATTCTTGGATTCTTCGCACGAGCATTCCCGATTCCACATCCCAGATGCCAAATTCCCCACTTGACCATTCACCAGTAGCAAGGCGTTTTCCATCAAGGCTAAACGACAGTCGACGAACATCATTCGTTGGGCCAATCAACTGCATTGGCCGCTGATCAGCGATCGAATGCAGCTCAATCCCCTTACGGGTGGAAATCGCAACCACTCGATCCTTGTTAATTTGAAATGGCGCATAGGCCACCGAGTTAGCCAGGTAGGTGGGCGGTCCCATCTTGAAAGTTCCATCGGCTTTTTCATCAGGCACGATCTCCCATCGTAACAGACCAAGCTTATTCGAGGTCAACAATGCCCGGTTCCCATCAAATTGAACAAAAGTCCCTCCGCTAAACCAGCCGTTAAGAAGAGAATGATTCATGGCATCATAAACTAACACATCGCCATGCTGGCTACTAACTGCCAACAGACGACCGTCGGGGCTGTATGCTATGTCGTTTGTCAATAACAAGCTGCTTGATGAAGGATCTGGAAGGGTATGATAGACCCTAGGTACTTCGACGCGAAGAGATGCAAGTTGCCCGTCTTTTTGCCAATTGAGTATTCGAAAGCCTCCGTCGTCCTCGGCTGCCATATGCAAGGCCCACAATCCGCTTTTGCTGAATTCCGTCCCGCAAAGATTCACGTTCCATACCGACACCCTTCCACTCCAAACGTCATAGACCAAAAGACGTTCACCTGTGGAACTAAAATGAAGTTGCATTTCTGCCAAATGGATTGGAATTGTTTTCCAACGGACTTGTTCGTCCACATTCCATAACTCGATCCCATTGGGAGAAATGGATCCAATCGCGAGAAACTGAGAATTTGGATACCATGCAAAAAGTCTTTTGCTTGGTAAATCAGGACGATCGATTTGCAATTGAACTTGTCCCGTGTCCAGTTGGACAACCCGAACGATTTTGCCATCGTAGAGGGCCGCGCGTTTCGAATCTGGGGAAATGGCGATTTCATTTTTTGCTGAGAACGAACCGAAGCGTTTCACATCGTCGTTATGATCGAGATTCACCAAAACGAGTTGCCCATCTCCGTCTGTTCCCAAGATTTTTGAACCATCAGGCGTAAAGCCCCATACATCCCGAGCTGTGGTTTCATAAAGAAGCCTCGCAACTTCTTTGTCGATCGCATAGACCCGGCAATCGTTGTTCATCAACGCCAATTTCCGACCGTCATTGCTAAATATGGCCTTCAGGTTGTTGGCTTGCGTCGGAATGCGTGCGACTTCCTCCCCAGATGATGTGCGACATATGTAGACAAAGTCCGGTTCTTTATACGCAAGTATCGAGTGACGTTGGTCGAAATCCAACAAATGAATAGAGGAAAGATCGTGCCCTTTCCATGAACTGTCATGGCGTATATCGGGTAGCGCAAGGCAAGCAATGGTTGCGTCACGCATCTTGTCGATCTGATCCGAGGAAAAGCGAATCGAGTCACCCATCGCGAGTGCTTCCTCAATGGCATTCAACGCATCGTAGCGCTGACCAGTCTGATTGCTCATGCGAATCGCGTCACCTTGAGCCAGCTTCGCCTCCCAAAGCTGATTCAAAGCTTCCATTTTCGAAATTCGCTCGAGTCGTTCAGCGTTGGAGGTGCGGCGCAACTGATCTCCAAGCTGGATGGAATATAAGGTGGATACGATAGTTACGAGAAACAGAAAAGCCGCGATCGAAGCGGCAATACTCGTCTTTGCGGGATGGCGTCGACACCATCTCCAACCACGTTCAACCCATGAGATCTGTCTGGCGACTATCGGCTGGTCGTCCATGAATCGCGTAAGATCATCTGCCAATGCTTCCGCCGATTCGTACCGCCGACTCGGATTTTTCTCCAAGCATTTGAGACAAATCGTTTGGACATCACGGGGCAAGCGGCGCACCAATTGTGATGGACGCATGGGTTCATCATTGAGGACCTGCCCCAACACCTCAATCGGTTGAACACCTACAAAGGGTGGTCGCCCTGTAAGCAACTCGTACAGGATCGCACCCAGCGAATAAATGTCGGTTGAAGGAGTCAGTGTCAATAAATCGCCTCGAGCTTGTTCCGGAGACATGTATGTCGCAGTACCTAATACATCTCCGGACATCGTTGCAGCTTCGCTTCGTCGCTCAATCGGTTCTGCGATCAATTTGGCTAAACCAAAGTCTGCAATCTTCAGTTGAGAATCGTGTTCGGAATCCGATCCATGCAAACTGGACAGCTTTTGAATCAAGACGTTTCCCGGCTTGAGATCTCGATGCACAACTCCTTGTTCGTGTGCAAAATGGACTGCCCTTGCCAACTGCTTGACAATCGAAACGGCTTCGCGCGGAGGCAATGGTCTGCCGTTGACCGATTGCGATAGCGTTCCGCCGTTGACGAACTCCAATGCTAGAAATGGACGGCCTTCGATTTGACCTACTTCATAGATCTGAACGATGTTGGGGTGTTGAAGTCGGGCCGTCGCCTCCGCTTCGACAAGAAACCGACGAAGCAAATTGGGGCTTGCAAAATGCCCGGCCAATAACATCTTGAGTGCAACAAAACGATTCAACTGAATATGTCGAGCCTTGTACACCACTCCGTTCCCACCTCGACCCAACTCACTAAGAATTTCATAGCCAGGTACATCGGGGAATGGCGTATTCGACGCTCGATCGCTCACAGGTTCCAAAGACTCCATGCTTTGGCTTGGTTGCTCGTCATGTTCCAGGCCCGCATCGATCATCCGATGGAACGCATCCTGACATTTCAGTTCTTCGGCGAATCGCGGAAAGCGTCGCAGGTACTCATCGATGTCGTGGGCAAGGCCCAGTCGTTCCCGCAACAAAAACTCCGAGTACACCAAATCGATCGCCGATTCCCGATGTTGCGCAAATTCTGGAAATAGCTCGAAGTACTGTTCGACAGAGACTCGTTCGTTGGTCTCCCATCGCAGAGACTGATCGAGGAGCAATAGGTCGGACAATTTCGAGGGTGACATTCCTTGTCCAAACTCGACAAGCTGAGACAAACTCGGGGCTTTGCCACGAGCCCAAAGTCTTCGGTACTCGCCGCTTCGGGATTGTGTTGATGACGGCATGTTTAATCACTCTATCTCATCTGACGGCATGTTGATCCTATCGCATTCCGCTACCATCGCCGCTTCTACTATGCCAAAAGAAGGACTTGACGTCGACGGTGGATGTCGCTGCAAACTTAGCCGCCACCCAATCGGTGGGGTTCGCAAAAAGGTCCTGCGGGTTGCTTTCCACGATACAGCTCCCGATCGCGTACGCCGTGCTTGGCGCGACAGGAATCTTTGGTACTGCCGTCTTTGGATGCGTTTTTCTGAAACAAAAGCTCAAACCAATTGGTTGGATAGGATTCGGTTTGGTTCTAGCGGCCATCGTATTAC
>JBEBHM010000595.1:0-5538 GCA_040080875.1 Pirellula sp. | reverse complement strand
TTTTTATGATTCACCTCGGTGAACGCGATTGCGAATCCACCCAACAATTCGCTGAGTGCTTTCAGGGCAAACAAACGCCAAGTTGGCCACGATCATCATCATCCCGAACGTGATCATTCCCAAAAACAAGGCGATACCGCCGTGGACCATACACGCAATCCCTAAAGCCCATGGCCTCAACCAACGCGGCCAGACGATCGCACAATACGCCATTTCCCAAAACACCGTAACATGGGTAGCAATGGATGCAATCAACGGAAAGTGACCGATCCACGTCATGTCGAGCGATTGGTATTCATAAGCAGCCACCGAGTACCACAAAGCACTTCCGTCCCACCATGTCTCACCTCGCATCTTGCCTATCCCACCGAATAGATAGATAACGCACAGATGCAACTGGATTAGGCGAGTGGACAACGTATTGGACCAGCAATGGCTCGCGATCGCTGATTGATAGAAAACAATTCCAGATAACCACTGGGCCCAGCGACGGGCCTCAAACCAATTCGGATATCGCCCCACCAGCTGCACATCGAGACTGTACGCGGACCCGCATCGCGACAAGCACAGATACATCGCCAACATCAACGTCACTTGATCCAGCCCAAACAAGAAACCGGTCATGCGATGAACGGTCATCAGTGTCAAGAACCACGCGAGGACGCATGCGAATCGTGTCAATAGTCCGACGGCCATCAGCAGTCCAAATATGCACGCGGCTCCTTCGTGTAGTCGAATCCACGTCATCGAGTCGATGGCTGATAGGTAAGTCCATTTGGTGTCTGGCACGGACCCGCGATGCAAGGTCCGCCAGGTTTCGTTATCCAGCAGAGCGTTGGCCCCCATGAAGGACTCCAGATCGAGCATCCATACCCAATGGATGTAAGCGATCATCAGACCCGTCATGACTCGCATGATGGCCAACGTTTCCGGACGGCTCGGCAAAAAGAAAAAGGAATCAAGGGCATTCCAAGGTGCTGGCCCGCTCGAACGCGGATCGAGCTCACGATTTTGCGATGTGGTCAAGGCTTGGCCTCGGCAGGCGGTCTCGCGGGGAGAGCTTCTACATTTTGTTTCGCGGCACCTGATAGATCCTTGGGCAGTTCGAGCATGGATTCCGGCAAAACGACCACAAATCGAGGGTCGGTGATACTTATTCGGTCTTGGAGGACTTGAGCGGGTTCCGGCAATGCCCGCTCCAGCCGAGACAATGTCAGCTGGGGCATTTTCTGACCAGCCGCTCCGGTCGATCCACCTGCTCCGGTCGACCCAGCCGCTCCGGACGAACGGTGCAGGCTCTTTTTGATGGACGACTGGAGTTGTTTGTAGAAGTGGTTATCAAGGTTCCAGCGGGCCATGAATTCCTTATCTCGCTTGAGTTCCTCGGTAACTTGCGACGGGGCGTAGCGACTATGGTAAAACTCCGAAAGCATAAAATAGCGATGGTAAAGCAACCTCGGCCTGTGCTTTGTTCGATCCGGAAAGATAGCGGTTGTTTTCTTGGGTTCCGCGTTCGTTTTGGACGTTTCGGAATAGGAGTATTGCACCAAGTGGCCCGGACCAGGATTAGGAGCAAAGAAGAAATACCCGTGGTCTAAATAAAGCCATTGCGAGTAGGGGCGGGTTATCGATGCTAGCAATGAAAATTCTGGGGCCTCACCACCTAATTCAGTTCGAGAAAAAAACCTGAGTGGCTCCGAGACAACCCCCAGCAAGTGGACGGCTATCAACGCCAGCAGGACGAATTTCCACTTTGGGTGACATTCGTTACGCAGGCAAGGGACATCGTCTGGAAAAATCTCTGGCAACGAATCTTTTGCCTTCGTGTAGTCTTTTGATGGGCGCTTCATATCATTTCAGTAGCGGTGCAGGCAAAATACCATCTTGGCAGGGGACATGTTAACTTAGCCCAAATGGCAGGTTCGCTCTATCCGAAACGCGTGGTTCGTTCCCTGTTCGCCTTTGGTAAGATAAGGATTGTCAGCAAAGCGAAAGATGGAGAACGAAAGTAGAGCCATTGTCCGAATGGGTCAAGGAACGACTGAGCGGATCGTTCCGCCCGGATAATTGGCGTTCCGATTGTTCGGATTTCGTAACATTTGCAAGGGCACGGAACCTTTTTTGCGGCAATGGGTTTGAGTTTGACGCGACCCATGTTTTGCCTGCACAATTGATTCATGCCTAGTATGAATCGAACTTATTGTCTCCTGGATTGGGGTCACTACTAGCGATTAATTGACAATTAACTAGAGTCAGATCGATAGGAAACCACCATTTCGCTTCCGGCGAAGATACCCAACGGCTTGTTCCAATGCAAAAACCATCACAACTCCGAAAAACCTTTTTTACCTTGGTTGTCGTCGCGACAATGGTGGTGATTTCTCCATTGTGGGTGTTGGCGTCCGGATCGCCGGACACGGTGGGAGTTTTGGCGACCATCACGGATCCGGCGAATGCAGCCGAGCTGGGCTTGAGTGCCGATCAAATCGAGCGATTGGATTCTTTGATCAAGCAGCATGAAAAAGATAGTTTGGCAGTGGCAAGTGCGCTACGCGCTTTGCCTTCCGGCGAGCGTCGCGAAAAAGAAGCGGAGAACATTCGCAAGGTCGAGCGCCAGGGGATGGCTCTTCTCACAGAAGCTCAACAAGCCAAGGCCGAAACATGGCGGCTGCAAGCGTTAGGGTTGGTGGCTCTGACGGATGCTGAGGTGGCCAAGCGAGCGGGAGTTTCGGACGAGCAAGTTGCTAAGATCAAGACGTTGATCGAGGGGCGCAAGGCATTGGAAAAAGAGATTGGACGACCCAAGGCCACAGAAGAAATCGAAAAGCGTATCGATTCGGTTTTGGATGACAAGCAGCGAGTAGCGTGGCAGCAAATGGCTCCATCGAGAAAACGAGACGCTCAATCGGCCGCTTCACAAACTCCTAATGCTCCGGTTGCCGCGGTTCCCTCTCCGTCGGACGCTGTTGCACCGAGCGTTGTCGCGGGACCAAGCGATGGGTTGATGCTGAACTTCAATGCTCAGCCTTGGAAAGATGTTTTGAAATGGCTTGCAGAACAGGCCGAATTAAGTTTGCAAGCGGATGCATATCCGGTCGGATCATTCACCTACCGAGACCCATATCGACGCTATACGCTTGCCGAGACGATGGACATCATGAACGGCGTATTGCTTGGAAAAGGGTATACGCTTATCAAGAACCAGCGAGTCTTGACCAGCATTGATTTGGCGAGCGGTGAAAATGCGGATGTAATTCGTGCATTCGTCCGCGACCGGGCTGAATTGGTGAACGATCGAGACCTTGATCAACGAGGCGTCTACGAAATCGTTAAGTGTTTGTTCACTCTGAAATCGTCCACCGTCGAAGAGATTGAAAAAGAACTTAAGTCGATCGTTGGACCTCATGGCTCCGTGGTGACCATTCCATCGGCTGGCCAGATTCTGGTGACGGAGACAGGTGGCAAGCTTCGCATCATTCGCGAGACCATCAACCGAACCGAAGACCCCAAGGGTATTCGTACGGGTCGAATCCTCAAAGTGGCGCTGGCTTATGTTTCGGCAGAAGAAGTCTTCTCAATAGCGAGACCTCTATTGGGCTTGAAGGATGGAATCAACACGTCAGAAGATCTCAATCTCGCCACGAATGCGTTCGGCGATACGATCTTCGCCACAGGCAATGCAGACAAGCTTCAAAAATTGAGTGAGCTTGCAAGACAAATGGACGTGAAGCCTGAGGCTTCGACCAGCCAAGTTGCAGCGGTGGAACCACCTGAAGTGTTTTCTCATCCGTTGCTCGGTTCGGATCCGACCACGACCATGGACGTACTTCAAACTCAGTTTTCTGGCCAGACCAACATTCGATTGACCACGGATCCAAAGACTGGCAACATTGTCGCGATGGCGACCAAAGCCGATCACGAAAAGATTAAGAAAACAATTTCGGTGCTCGCCGGCCAAGCAAGTGACTTCACCGTGATTCCGCTTCGCAACCTAGAGGTGCAGGCGGCCATTTTGACGTTGGAAAAGATCTTCGGCAAACAGCCGAAAGATGCAACGACTGCCAAAACGCCGATCTTCTTCGGTGATGTTGCTTCCCGGTCGATCATGGTCAAAGGGACAAAGCAGGAGATTGAACAAGTGCGGCAGTTGCTGACCACCGTTGAGGAATCCAATCCAAGCACCAAGGGAATCAACGACGGCATGATCATGGTGCCTCTCAAAGGCAAAGCAGCAGACCGGTTGATCGAGCAAATTGAATTGTTGCGTGGGGCTTCTAAGCGCAAGAACCCGATTCGAATCGTGTTGCCGGAGTCGAGCAAGAAGTCGGAGGAGACCAAGGAAGCGACTAAGAGCAAAGAGGAGGCCAAGCAAGTTTCCCCAAATGCGCCTAAGAATGTCGACCTAGGAGAAGCGCTTTCAGAAAACTTTTTTGGACCGTTCAAGAAGTATGCTTCAGTAAATACGGAGCCCGAAGCAACAACGCCCGTTGCGGACGAACCCAAACCGGAAGAGCCACGTGCCAAAGACGAGATCGTTATCTATCGTGGTCCCACCGGCATGATCATTACCAGTGAAAATCAAGAAGCCCTCAAGGATTACGATCAATGGAGGATCGTGGCCGAAGGCCAAGGGGCTATGGTCCCTTCGGCTCCCGAAGTAATTTACTTGCAATATATCCAGGCGGCTGCCGCAACGGAATTGATCAAGGGAGTCATCTCTGGAAGCACATCCACCGGAGGAGGTGGCGGAGGTGGCTTGCTCGGCGACGTGGCATCGAGCGTCCTCGGTGGCGGCGGACTCTTTGGAGGTCTCTTCGGTGGAGGCGGCGGAGGTGGTAGTAGTAGCACGAGCACCACTGTCTCTGGGGCAGGAGCTTCGGGTCAAGTAAGCATCATTCCAGACGCTCGATTGAACGCCCTATGGGTTCAAGCCAACGCAATGGATCTGCAAATGATCGAGGACTTGGTCCAGATGATCGACATTCCCGATAGTTTGGTCGAAACGCAAACCCGAGGTTCCCCTCAAACGATCTACGTCAAAAATGTTCCCGTGGCTGATATCGAGACGACGGTCAAGCAAGTGTTTGCGGATCGAATCGCGCAACCTGGACAAGCGGGTGGGGCCCAGCGTCAACCATCGCCTCAAGAAATTTTTGCGATGTTGGGAGGCGGTCGTGGAGGTGGGGGAGGTGGAGCTCGTGGTGGCAATCAGCAAAGCGCGCTCAAGGAAATGACGATGACGATCAGCACCGACAAAAAGAACAACGCGCTCATCGTGGTTGGTCCACCCAACTTGTTCCGTGAAGTGGAAAAACTTGTCAAGCAAATGGACGAGGATGCAGGCGAGGTCGAAACAAGCACCAGCGTTCTTAAGATCGATGGGGCGGTCAATCCCAACATCATGAAGTCGACGCTGGAATCTGTCTTTGGTGCAAACATTAAAACGAGCACTACCAACAACAACAATACGAATCAAACCAATAACAACAACCGAAATGCAGCGGGCAACAATCCCGCAGATCTCTTCCAGCAATTTCG
>JBEBHM010000050.1:0-20075 GCA_040080875.1 Pirellula sp. | reverse complement strand
GTTTATGACGGCGACGATTGTTTGGGCCATTGTGGCGACGGTCGCCGGATTGTTGGTTGGCCTGCTGCTCGTCTTGCCGGGTCTTTTCTCGGGCCTTGAGAATCGATGGAGCGCGTTGTTGAGTTTTGGCCGATTGCGACCTCTACATACCAACGCGGCGATTTTCGCATTTGGCGGGAACGCGATTTTCGCGGCGGTCTACTATAGCACTCAGCGATTGTGCAAGTGTCGGATGTGGAGCGATCTTTTGGGGCGATTGCACTTCTGGGGATGGCAAGCGATTATCGTGGCAGCGGCTTTGACATTGCCGTTGGGAATGACCCAGGGAAAAGAGTATGCCGAGTTGATTTGGCCGATCGATGTGGCCATCGCTGTGGTTTGGTTGGTGTTCTTTGGAGGGAACTTCTTCATGACTCTCTGGCATCGGCGAGAGAGGCACATGTACGTGGCGTTATGGTTTTACATTGCAACGATTGTGACCGTGACCGTCTTGCACGTTTTTAATAGCTTGGTGGTTCCCATTGGATGGGGCAAGAGTTATTCGATCTACGCTGGAGTTCAAGACGCGCTCATGCAGTGGTGGTATGGGCACAATGCAGTTGCCTTCTTTCTGACGACTCCATTTCTCGGGCTCATGTATTATTTTCTTCCCAAGGCAGCGGAACGTCCGGTTTACAGTTACAAGCTCAGCATCGTTCACTTTTGGTCGCTGGTGTTTCTCTATATTTGGGCGGGCCCGCACCATTTGCACTACACCGCTTTGCCGGAATGGGCGAGCACTTTCGGAATGCTCTTTAGCGTGATGCTTTGGATGCCTTCGTGGGGAGGCATGATCAACGGGCTGTTAACACTGCGAGGAGCTTGGAGCAAAGTCACATCCGACCCAGTACTGAAGTTCTATGTTGTGGGTATCACGTTTTATGGTATGTCCACGTTCGAAGGTCCTTTGTTGTCGGTAAAGAGCGTCAACGCGCTTTCGCACTATACCGACTGGACCATCGCGCACGTGCATAGCGGAGCGCTCGGCTGGAACGGATTCATGACGTTTGGAATGATCTATTGGTTGCTGCCTCGGCTGTTTCAGACGCCGCTATGGAGCAAGAAAATGGCCGAGTGGCATTTCTGGATTGGCACCATAGGGATTTTACTTTACATCGTTCCTATCTATATGGCGGGTATCACACAGGGGCTTATGTGGCGAGGGATGGATGATCTTGGGAGACTCAAGCATCCGGAATTCATCGAATCCGTGAACGCTAGTCTTCCTTATTGGTGGTTTAGGCTGCTAGGTGGACTGCTCTATGTCATCGGAGTCCTGATGATCGGAATCAATGCATTGATGACTTGGCTTGGACGGCCGGCTACCTACGATGTTCCCGTGTATTCGGCTCCCCGCTTAACACGCCACTACCAGGATGCGCCCACTGGGAAAAGTGTCCTCG
Organism: Pirellula sp.; assembly: GCA_040080875.1. Lineage (GTDB taxonomy): Bacteria > Planctomycetota > Planctomycetia > Pirellulales > Pirellulaceae > JBKCUI01. The sequence continues at coordinate 18,633 of JBEBHM010000050.1, read as the reverse complement.
CCGGAAAACCAGTTTTGGACTTCGCAGCGACTGTCGATACATTCTCGAAAATGAACTGGCATCGACGATGGGAACGTTTTCCGATTTTCTTTACGATCATGACGACCTTGGCAGTCGTTATCGCCAGTTTGTTCGAAGCCATTCCGATGTTTTTGATACGGTCGAACATTCCAACGATTGCAAGTGTTAAGCCGTATTCACCGCTGGAATTGGCCGGACGCGATATCTATGTGAGCGAGGGTTGCTACAACTGCCACTCGCAAATGATTCGTCCAATGATTGCTGAAACCCAGCGGTATGGAGAATACAGCAAGGCTGGCGAGTCCATCTACGATCGCCCATTCCAGTGGGGCTCGCGCCGTATCGGTCCAGACTTAGCTCGCGAAGGAGGTCGGAACACGAGTTTCTGGCATTGGAAACACTTCGAGAATCCGTCGAAGTTTATCGAGGGTTCTATCATGCCAAGCTACACTCATTTGTTGGAGGAGAAGCTCAATTTCGACGAGATCCAACAACACGTCCAAGCAGCGTATTACTTGGGTGCTCCTTATGAGAAAGAGCTGACAGAAGCGAAATCGATGGCTCAGTTGCAGGCATCCGCCATCGCAGCCGAGATCATCGCACTAGGTGGTCCGGTGTCCTACAACAATCAGTTGATCAAAGATTCGACAGCCATTGCGTTGATCGCTTACTTGCAACGCATCGGCAAGGATCTATTCCGAGTCGAAACACCTGCAACAACAACGGTTCCACCCGAAACGCGGGCGCCAGAAACGTCCCCTTCCAATCCAGCGACTCCTGCGGTTGCGGCAGCCCTGTGACTGTTTTTCGCGGCCAAGTCCCTGACTGCGGCACCCAATCCAAAAGACAATCGAAAGGTCATTACCCATGCTCAAGGACGTCTTTAAGAAACTCGACTACTCCCATTTTCAGGAAATTGCGTTAGTCATCTTCGGGGTGAGCTTCCTAGCGATTTGCTGGGGTGTGTGGCGATTGCGACGCGATGCGGCAATGCAATTTAGCACGATCCCGATCGATGATCTGAAGCCGCAACAGGATATCTCAAATACATTGGATTCGATCCAAAACAACAACCCATGCAAAGGAGTTTTGAAGTAATGGAGAAATCTGCCCTACCTCAAGAAGTCCACGCAATACACACGTACGATGGAATTCAAGAATTCGACAACCCACTGCCCGGTTGGTGGAAGTGGATTTTCTGGATATCGATTCTCGGGGCCCCTATCTATCTTCTTTACTTTCACGCAGGGGCTCCTGGACGATCGGTCGAGGAGATGTATCAGGTCAGTCTAACCGAGAACACTCGCAAGCAATACGCGGAAATCGGCGATCTGGCTGCGGACGAGAAGACAATGATTCAGTATATGAAGGACCCAAAATGGGTCGGCGTCGGGCAATCGATTTTTAAGACAAATTGCGTGTCATGCCATAGATCGGATGGTGGCGGAAACATCGGCCCGAATCTGTGCGATGAGAGTTTCAAGCATATCAAACAATTGCCAGACATCATCAAAGTTGTCAACAATGGAGTTGCCGGCGGTGCAATGCCCGGCTGGGCTAGCCGCATGACTCACAAGAACGATGCGATTTTGGTTTCCGTCTTTGTTGCCAGTTTGCGCGGCGCTAAACCGGTCAACGGAAAAGCGCCAGATGGAAGCCCAATCCCACCCTGGCCAACGGAGTAGCGATTATGCACGCTTCATTGCCGGAAACACCTTGTAAAAACTCATGTGACGGATGCAAATGCGCGGCGCAGGGAAAAGGCAACGATTCAGGACAGCTTGTCCTGGTCTCGTCCGAATCGTCGAAGGAAAAAACGTCGATGCAGGTATCCTCGAATCCTTCGCCTTTTCTTGCACCCGAGGAACAAGTATTGCCAACGCTGCGCCGAGACGGCAGTCGCAATTGGCTCAGTCCCTCAATGGCCAAAGGTTATTTTTGGCATCGGAGACGATGGGTAGCATATGCATTGATCGCGTTTTTCGTAACTTTGCCTCATTTGCGAATTGGGGGGAAACCGTATGTATTGCTCGACATTGCAAGCCGAGAGTTTACTTTTGTGGGTCATACGTTTTATCCGACGGACTCACCCTTGCTGGCATGCTTGATTTTGATGGCTTTTTTTTCGATCATGTTGGTCACTGCGGTGGCAGGAAGAGTCTGGTGTGGTTGGGGGTGCCCTCAGACCGTCTACCTTGAGTTCCTGTTCCGACCAATCGATCGATTCTTCGCTGGTACGCTTGGAAAGGGTGGCACGCCAAAGAAACCACTGAGCGAAGTGGCGTACGTGGCAAAGCTGCTCGTCTATCTCGCCGCTTGCATGTTTCTGGCACATACATTTCTAAGCTACTTCGTTGGGACGGACAAATTGGCGGCGTGGATATTTTCCTCGCCTACTCGTCACCCCGTGGCCTTCCTCGTCATGGGTGCTGCGACGCTCGGTTTGCTCTTTAACTTTCTTTATTTTCGCGAGCAATTTTGCATGATTGCTTGTCCGTATGGGCGATTCCAGTCGGTTATGCTCGATCGGAATTCCTATATCGTCTCCTATATTCCGTCGCGAGGCGAACCGAGACAAAAAGGCAAGCGAGAATCAACGCTGCTATTGGGACAAGTGGGTGATTGCATTGACTGCGGACGTTGCACCGCCGTTTGCCCCACCGGCATCGACATACGTGACGGACTGCAAATGGAATGTATCCATTGTGCACAATGCGTGGATGCGTGTGACGATGTGATGACGAAGATTGGAAAACCGACGGGACTGATTCGTTACTCAAGTCAAGAATCGATTGCAGGAAATGAGTCCCGACGCTTGCGTGCTCGAACCGTGATCTATCCGACTTTGATCGCGATTGCCGCATCGTTGTTTCTGGTTGGATTGTCGACCAAATTCGCGTTTGATGCGGTCGTGTTGCGAGCTTCAGGTGCACCGTTTACGCAGTTCGCGGACAAACACGTGCAGAACAACTTCAAAGTGCGTCTCGTCAATCGAAGCCAGACCGAGCAAGACTACCAAATCGAAACGGCGGATCCGGAGATTACGGCCGATTGGAGCAATGGTGGGGCGATCCACCTTGCACCTGGCGAATCCTTGCTCGCTCCTCTCGACCTAAAATTCCCGATGCATCGAACGGCGGGTATTGGGTCCTTTGAAACGAAGCTCTTGATCGCCGATTCGAATGGTGCGAAACGTCAACTTATTATTCATTTGCATGGACCACAATGATGAACCGAATTGACCTCGCACCAACCGCCGCACGACACGAGCGAACGTCCAGGCGATTCTGGGTTCTCTTGATTTTAGGGTTCTTCGGCATGGATCTTTCGATCGCGATTATTGCAATAGCCATGGCTGCGGGTGACCCCTCGTTCCGTGCAATCCCTGGCTTTGGCGAACGATCCGTGGCATGGGATGAACGACGCGCACTGTCTGAGAATTGGCAGAAACAGAACTGGACGTTGGACGTATCACGTCGGAGTCCCGGATCGGATGCGGTCGAATTCTCGCTTCGTTCTGAGGATGGCCAACCGGTTACCGGATGTTCTGGCAACGTGAAGGTGTTTCATTACACTCGCGTGGCGGAGCAATCCACTGCTTCGGTGGATGAAGTGGCTCCAGGCATCTATGTCGCTCCGCTCAACGTTGCCAAACCGGGAATGTGGAATGTCGAGTTCGATCTATTCACTATGGACACAAAACATTGTTGGACGGAAAGATCGTTTGATTGGAGCAAGCCGACGGAGGGTTCGATTCAATCACAAGGAACCATGCCATGAATTCGTTGGAGCTATTGGCAGCGACCCTTTTTTCGTCGTTCGTTGGTTCGATGCATTGCGTCGGGATGTGCAGCCCGTTTGCCATGTTGGCGGTCGGAACGAACAAATCCCTTGGGCGCGCCGCCAAGGCTGCTCGACTTGGTGCATACCATTTTGGAAGACTGTCAACCTATTTGGTCATGGGTGGAACGGTTGCCATTTTGACTTTGCCGTTTAGGCAGTTGTCGTTGCGAGGGTCAGATTCAGCGTGGGTTAGTTGGATGATTGGCATGGTGCTCATCGGCATCGGGACGTCGCGACTAATCAGTACTCTTTGGGGTAACAATCAAGCGGTGGGCCATTCCACCTGGATCGAAAAGTGGACCCGAGGCGTGATCTCGCTTCGCAGAAAATACTCGGGCGGTCCAGCCTGGATAGCCTCTTTCCTTTGGGGATTTACGACCACATTCTTACCGTGTGGATGGCTCTACCTGTTTGTGTTGGCCGCAGCGGCAGCCCCAAACACGGGAATGGTGTTTGGAACCATGATCGCATTCTGGGTGGGGACCCTTCCATTGTTGTCGATTTCGGCATGGAGCATTCAGTGCCTCCAAGCGAGGTGGCAAAAGTTATCTCAGTCGATCGCCTCGGTATGCATACTTCTATTCGGCGCCTATACGATCGTCCAACGAGGCCAAGTGGATTTGATGCCTGTGGCGCATGCGGCCTCCAACCGCACAAGCATGGAACTGATTCGTACCGCGATCAACTTGGAATTGCCCTGTTGCGTTGGCACAAGGCAAGTTGAGCCCATGGAATCCCATGAGAAAGAACTGGGGGGCCATCGTGCGCGAACCCCCTAGCGTTCCCAGATCTGAGCGTGCCCGCGAGACGCGTCCTTGTGCACATTGTGGGCTGCCCACGATGGCTTTCCAGGATGCGCCGCGAGTTTTTTGCTGCAATGGATGCATGGGGGCGCATGCGATGATCCATGAAATGGGGCTCGAAGATTTTTATGCCTTGCGTGGCAAGACCGAACCCGAATCCGTTCCCAAGATCGGATCAACGGACGGGGTCCTAGAAGACCTCGACGCAGCAGGTGTCGTTGTTCAGTCGATGGATGGCGGATTATGTCGAGTCCGACTAGCCGTCGACGGTGTCCATTGTGCAGCCTGTAGTTGGTTAATCGAGAGAATTCAGCCCATGATACGTGGATTGCATTGCGCCCAAGTGCGCATGAGCGATCAAACCATTGAGTTGATCTACGATCCAAAGCAAACTACGCCTGCCAATGTCTCGAGGCGGTTAGGGCAAATCGGTTACACACTGTCCCCGTGGATCGCGGACGACGGCGAATCCGTGGGCTTCCTACAACAGCAGCGATCGCAATGGATGGGCATTGCATTGGCAGCTTTTTTCGCTGCAAATGCGATGTGGATCGGAGTAGCATTGTACGCTGGCGAGTCGACAGGCATCTCGGCGGAGCACGAGTATTTCTTGCGTTGGGTTGGAACAGTATTGTCTCTGCTGGCAGTTCTGTTACCGGGAAGGATCTTTTTTGAAACAGCTTGGCAGGCCATTCAGACCAAGACGCCGCATGTCGACATTCCCGTGGCTCTTTCCTTGTTGGTCGGCAGCCTCGGCAGTGGTATTGGTGCTGTACGAGGGAGCGGACAGATTTATTTTGACTCGTTGGCTTCTCTCATCTTTTTGCTGAGAATAGGCAGGTACATTCAATTTCGTGCGCAACATAGAACCACTTCTTGGATTGGCCAATGGATGCGACTGAATTCGGTCAACGCGACGCGAATTGAGCAAGATGGCTCCTTTAAGAAGGTCCCAGCCCATCGATTGCAAATCAACGACCGAGTCGCGGTTCACGCTGGAGAGTCCATGCCTGCCGATGGAACGATTGTGTCGTTGTCTTCATTGGATTCCACTGGAACGGTGGACATGTCACTGCTCAATGGCGAGAGCGCTCCGGTGACTGTACGAATTGGTGATCCAGTGCTAAGTGGAACGACCAATTTGAGTTCTCCAATGATCGTATCCGTCACCGCAACTGGCGAGTCAAGTCGCGTTGGCAAACTAATGGAGCTGGTACGATGTGCCACGACGCATCAAACGCCTTGGATCAGGGCGGCTGATCGGATAGGCAAGTGGTTCGTGATGGTGGTCCTGGCGCTTGCCTTGGTGACATTCTGCGTTTGGACTTTTTTGGAAAGCGTTTCGACTGCCACCCAGCATACGATGGCTTTGCTAACCATCGCATGCCCGTGCGCGTTGGCTCTTGCCGCGCCGCTGGTGTTGACTGTAGCGTTAGGTCGCGCAGCGAAGCAACAAATCTGGATCCGGGATGGAAATTGTCTGGAGAAACTAGCGGTGCCAGGTACTCTCTGGTTAGATAAAACCGGCACGCTTACCCATGGTCGATTGACGGTGTTGGATTGGGTGGGAGACGAATCATGGTTGTCCAAGGCTGCCGTGATCGAACGGCTCATCAAGCATCCTGTGGCGACAGCGATTATGGAATATGTGCAAAACAGACTAGGAATCGGTCTCGACGACATATCGAAAAAGGCGAATTTAACTGGAGGCATCCAACCACATGAACCACGAGGATTGCGCGCGGTCAATGGCAAGGGAGTCGCCGCGTTGATTGGCGACGTCGACGTCTGTATCGGGACCGAAGATTGGATCCATGAAAATGGCGTCGTCGTTACTGACGCCTGGAGCACTCTGCAAGCAAAGTTGTTAGCCAACGGACAGAGCGTCGTTTGGATGTCCGCTAACAAGGTTGTGGTTGGGATGTTTGGAATGGGAGACCCCTTGCGGATCGATGCGATCAACACACTCCAAGCGATTGCTGCTCGAGGTTGGAGGATCGGGATCTTATCGGGGGATCGGCAAGAAATCGTCGATCGCGTTGCTGCCGAAATACGACAGCAAGGAGTCGAATTGTTTTCCGCACTGGGCCAACAAACACCTGAACAAAAACTTGAGAGAATTCAAGGCACGCGTGGCGTTGGGACCGGTCCCTGTGTCATGGTGGGGGATGGTATCAACGATGCTGCGGCTCTCGCTTTGGCTGACGTTGGGATTGCCATTCGAGGTAGTAGCGATCAATCGCTCCGATTTGCACCCATTTATTTGGGAACCCAACGCATTGACTCCGTGGTTCAACTTCTGGATGCGTCGTGCCATGTCGTTCGAGGAATTCGGCGTTGTTTCATCGCCTCGCTACTTTACAACTCAGTGACCATCAGTTTAGCCATCGCGGGATGGATCCATCCCCTTGTTGCCGCCATCCTAATGCCGATCAGTGGGTTGACGGTGCTAACGATGGCCATCACTACGAAGTCGTTCGGAATCGCCAGTGGGAGTCCATCATCGCCCGATGCCCGTGACCTTAGGGATCGATTGGCAAAAGCCACTCCTCATTTGAAAACGAAGCCCAAAACCTCCAATAACATTGTCATACCATGAGTGTTTTATACATTGCGTTGCCCGTCGCCTTGCTCTTAGGTGGGAGTGCTCTAGTCGCCTGCTTGATGTGCATTAAGTGTGGTCAATACGATGATTTAGAATCGCCTCCCACACGAATCCTTAACGAAGAGATTCAAAGAAAATGATCTGCACAACTTTCAACTCAATGAGCATCCGTAAGCCGTTTCAAGCTGCGAAGGTGCTTATCGTCATGACCATCATTGCGATGCCGGGCGGTGCAAGATCCGATGACGATTTCGAACATCCGCCAATTTCGTACATGAGCAGTCCATCGCAGGATCCGGTCGCCAAGTTGATGGCTCGGGTTCAAAAGGGCGACGTAACTCTTGCACCCGATTCCAGCGGCAGCCATCTTAAGGCGTTGTTGCATGCGCTTGGAGTGCCCGAATCGTCGCAGTGTTTGGTGTTTTCCAAAACAAGCCTCCAGATTTCGCATATCGGCCCACGCACACCGAGAGCCATCTATTTCAACGATTCGGTCTACGTCGGATCGGTGCAGGGGAGCCACATCTTAGAGCTGACGGCAGTAGATCCGCAGCTGGGATGCGTGTTTTACACGTTGGAGCGTGAGGACGATCGTTCGTTCCAGATTATTCGAGATCGCGGACAGTGCCTTACGTGCCATGCAACAACGAGAACGGAACGTGTACCGGGTGTGTTGGTTCGATCGATTTACTCGGACAAATCCGGCAGGCCTCGGTCGGGCTCCTCGACGTACATTACAGATCATCGTAGCCCGTTTGAACACCGATGGGGAGGATGGTATGTGACGGGTCACCACGGCACGATGCGCCATCTCGGCAATCTCTTTGCAACCGATCGGGACGATCCGCAAAAAGTGGATATGGAACAGGGGGCCAACATGAGTCATGTTCCAGAATTGATCAATACAGAGAATTACCTGCAACCAACCAGCGACATCGTGGCTCTCATGGTGATGGAACATCAAACGAGGGTGCACAACTTGATTACGCGTGCCAACTACGAAGCACGCCAAGCCGCCCATCTGGATGCCTCCATGAACGAAGCTCTCGAGCGAGATCCGAGCTACGTGAGCGACTCGACTCGTCGCCGTATTGCAAGCGTTGGCGACGCATTGGTGGCCGGGCTCTTGTTTTCCGACGAGTGCCCATTGCAAGGTAAGATTGAAGGCTCCAGTAACTTTGCAAAGGAATTCTCTGCCCGAGGACCTCGCGATCGACTTAATCGCTCCTTGTATCAACTCGATTTGGAGACCCGCATGTTTCGCTTTCCGCTCAGTTACTTGATCTTGTCAGATCACTTTGACGGCTTGCCCAAGCCAGTGATGGACTATGTTAGAAATCGGATGAAGTCCATCTTGGAGAACAATGTGGAAGTACCCACGGGAGTACGGTTAAGCGATCGCGACCGCTCCAACCTTGTGGATATGTTACGACAACTAAAACCAGGATGGCTCGATCATCCGAAGAATGGTGGTGGGTGATGCCATGGAAATTCAGGGTACCGAGGAACCGGATCTATCGCGAGAGTCCGAAGACCGCGCATTGCTTGCTGCCGTGCTTAACACAGCGGTAGACGCAATCGTGACGATCGACGAAAAAGGCTTTGTGCAGCATGCGAACCGTGCCTTGACGAAACTGTTCGGATTCACGCTGGACGAGATCATCGGCAAGAACGTCTCGGTGTTGATGCCAGAACCAGATCGATCGTCGCACGACGGATACCTTAGGAAGTATCTCGAGACTGGCCGTGCAGCGATCATTGGCATCGGGAGGCAGGTCATGGGCCAACGCAAGGATGGGACTCTCATCCCAGTCGACTTGGCGGTCAGCGAGGTGAATGTCGGCGACAAAAAATTGTTTACTGGAATTCTTCGCGACATGACCGAGCGAAAACAAACGGAGTCCGAATTGAGATTGGCCCAACAGCGTCTCATTCAGAGCGAGCGATTGGCCGCAATCGGTCAAATGATGACGGGCCTCGCGCACGAAAGCCGCAATGCATTGCAGCGATCACGAGCGTGCCTTGACATGCTCGACTTGGACCTCCAATCTGCGCCCGAGCAACAGGACCTCATCAAGCGAACCCGATCCGCACTAGTGGAACTGCAAGTCCTCTACGAAGAAGTTCGAAACTACGCTTCCCCGATTCAGTTGGATCGTTCCTGGCAACATGTCGACAAGCTGTGCGAAGAAACATGGGAGAAATTATCTGAAAACTGGCAGAAGAAAAATGTCGAGTTGGTCATAGCATGCAAGAATTGCCCGAGTGTTTTTTGTGACAAGCGGCGGATTTCGCAGGTGCTCCGGAACGTCTTTGAGAATTCGCTGGCCGTGGCCCCAAACGACAGCCGCATCTTCGTTCATTGTTGCCGAATCCAACGAGATCAATCCACGTTCATTCAGGTCAGCATTGCGGACCAAGGGCCAGGCTTAACAGAGGAACAACGACTTCGCATCTTTGAGCCGTTCTTCACTACGAAGACCAAAGGGACCGGACTCGGAATGGCGATATGCCATCGGATCCTCGATTCTCATGGCGGACGAATCTTTGTGGGACAAGAGACCGAGATCGAAGCCCGGCCGACCGGTGCTGTAATCGTCTTGGAGTTTGCCTGAATCCTAGCGATTGACGTTGGGCTGGATTCCCGTTAGGTCAATGTTCTTGTTGGTGGATTGGCTTCCATCCGATGACACTTTGATGAGCTGCTTGATTTTGGCATCCGCGCTATTCTCGTACGGCCCTTCCAAACCAGGTGCGCTTCCCCATTGAATTTTGGTCCCATGTGCGGTTTCAATTTCTAGCCACCAACGAGTCTTACCAATGTGTTTCGAGGAATAAACATAAACGCGAGTGATGTTCGCTCCCTCGCGAAGTGGCGAAAGAAGTTTGCACAATTTGACGGCTTCTGAAACACGCGGGTCACCGAACTCTTTGCCTTCAACTAGGTTGCTTGGCATTTCCTCGATGGGGGGGTAAATCCAAATGTAATTGGGCACATCTTCCTTGGTGAAGTTCTCCATCGCTAAAAGAACTGAATCGGCGTCGACTGCAAGGAACTTGTGAATTACTTCGCCAGTATTCTCCTTTGAAGGTAAACAGACCATCGCCACAGGCTCACGATACTCTAAGTGGATCATGACTTGGCCAGCGGTCGGTTGGACTCGATGCGTTTTTCGCACACTCGAATGCGCATCAAATACGCGAGCGAGGACGACCGGCGTACGGGCATCAAGCAGCGAAAGATTTCCCAGTGAGCTGCCTTCGAATACTTCGTCCAATACGTTCGTCTTCTTGAGCCACCTCGGTTGCGGAGGCAGATGGATGTTTTCCTTCCGAAGCCCGTAGTAAGCCAAATCGAGTTTGGCGGCACCGTAGTATCTCCACCCAAAATAGCCAACGATACATAACGCCAAAGGACCGACCATGCTTAACAAGGCAGAACGAGGAATCGATCGTATCCACAGCGCTAGATGTCTCCAGAACAGCGGCTGGGGTTGTGGTTGAGTATTCACTTCCGCCGAAGCCATAGGTATGTCGATCCTCCGTGTGACCATCCATCAGACTAGATGAGCATGCACCATTCTGCTCGCTTGTAGCGGAAACCGTCAAGGTTTTCGAGGCGTGGTCGAAACGCTTGCCGCGTTCCGCAACGTCAGAATTGCGCATCAGTATTTAGTTAAATCACCGTCACTCTACCAAATCTGCAAATGTGACTGCAATTGCACTCCCGTTCTCTCATGCACCCCCTCGCGCACACGATCCAACAGCGTAAGAACTTGATCGCTCGTGGCACCCGCAGACGCGATGAGGAAATTGGGATAAGTAGAACTCAATCGAATCGCTCCCTCAGACGAACCGTTAAAACCTGCTTGGAGTAGCAAATCGGAAGCTTCGTAGCCTGTCGGATTGATGAACGCGACCGCAGCCCGCTCCGGAAAGCTAGGTTGCCGACCACGCTTAAGGATCCAAAATGTCTGTTCCCGTTTCGTCAGGGCTCGGACATCACCCGGTTCGAGTCGAAAAACCACTTCGAGAATTGCTAGCTCGTCCAAACTGCTTTCCCGATATGAGAATGCTAGCTGTTTGCCGGTTGCTTCGACCACACTTCCACCGGCGGTCAAGAGTTGTACCGACTCGACCGCTTGGCCGATGTCCCCTTCGCTTGTTCCGGAATTTCCCTTGAGAGCACCACCCACCGATCCGGGAATCCCAATCAGGTGCTCCAGGCCTCCAAGTCCCTGGCCAACGCAGAACGCTATCAAATGCGAAAGTTTGGCACCGCCACCGCATCGGACCCGATTGCCATCTCGCGACATCTGATTGAAAGCGGGCGCACTCAATACTAGGGTGGCGCCGCCGAATCCCGTTTCGCGAATCAGCAAATTCGAACCGCCACCCATCAATTTCATTGGGATCGAATTGGACTGACAGATTCTGACAAGTTCGACCAACTGCTGCTGATCATCGGGCTCGATCAAGTAGCGGGTCGGCCCTCCGATTCGCAACCAAGTAAAGGGAGCGAGCGATTGTTCTTCACGGACTACATTCTTAAAGCCTGAAAGGACGGTGGAATGTAGGGAAGCGCTAGAAGCCATTAAATTCTCTGGGTCGCGACGGTTGAAAATGCTTTTGAAGCTGAGGCATTAGCCGATTTTTCGTGTTAGATCGGCTAGCGCCTCAGGCTCAATTTAGGGAATGAAATGAATAGTGATGGAGAGAGGGAATGAGCTCCTAGAATAGATTTGGAGCGAGAATGAGACAACCCACGTTCGTGCCGCTTACCGTTCTGGAGGCAGAGCCTCCCGCTCACCTCGTTACCAAGCTAAACCTGGTAACGAGGTGGTAAGTGCCATTTGGCTTGCTCCTGAGCGGCTATCGCTGCAAACCAAATGAATGCCTATTGCTACCGACGGGTCGGTAGGACTTCCGAGGCCTTGCGAATCAGTTCTTTCACACGCCGTTCTGACTGCATTCCGGTAAGCGAAAACCGCTTCCAACCTTGATCGCTCTCGCAATAGACCACGATTTGAGGAAGCATGTTGCCCTGCATCAGTTGCTGAGCAATCTCTGGCTGAACGTCCTTGTCGACTTGAGTAAAGACAACTTCTTTGAAGGCTCCTGAGTCCTTCATGGAGTGAATTGTGTCGGTCTTCATCGTTTTGCAAGCGGCGCACCAATCTGCGCCCACCAAAACCACGAGTGGTTTTTTCTCTTCTTGCGCCTTCCTGTAGGCTGCTGCATAAGGCACTTGCTCCTCTGAACCTGCGGGAGCGTTGATAACAGCCAATAGCGTCAATGCTGCAACGTGCAACATAGTGGACCCCTTTCCTTGTTAGGTAAACAAAACCATCACTTGTGCTGCGAAGTCCATCTCGCCGATCCCGAAATCCGTTCGCGATCGTGCAGGCAAGTGCTTTATCGCCAATCAATCTTGCAGTAAACAAGGTCAAGGAGTGGAATCAATCCGGGCTCAAAGCGTTAAACTTTGCGGCCTGGGCAAGATTAACCGGCGTCCGATAAGTTGGCAGAGTATAGGCGTCCGAACCGCCCCTGCAACCGCTTGGCCCGCGCAATGAATGCTAGCATCGCCCGAGGCGTAAGCCCTTCTTGTGACAAAAGGTCGCATTCGGTTGCTTGACTCATTCAACAGCCTGTCCGAATGGTGCATCCGATAAATCTTTGCAGTCAAATGACTTAGCGGCTTTCAGAAAACAGCCATTATGGGTGGTGTAGAAACAACCACTTTGGGTGGGACGCCAATTGCGGGTTCCCGAAAGAACTTTTTTCTGATTTCCAAAAAATGGCGATGGAACCGCTAAGCTGTGGTTTTGGGTTGCCCTTTTCGGGGCATGAAACCCATAAAGAAACAAGACAACATGAAGACCCAAAAGCCCGAACACTCAGGGCGACGAAAGTCGTGGAAATCCAAGAGATGCGGCACGTGAGGGATTTCGCCTGGTCCTTTGACGTGTTTCGCCATTCCAAGTGGCCAATCCGCAATCAGCCATTTTTCGTACGTCTCCACCAAATCTCGACGGTTGTCCTCAATCGACTGAAACCAGGCTTGCCAGTTCCCGAGCCAAGCTTGACCAGCGAAACTCCAGTCGCTGTTGAACGCCCAATCGGCCAACAATTTAAGGCCAATGACAACCACCAGCAGATAGGCTGACACTTCAAAACGAGGAAAGCGTTCCAAAAGTCTGACGAAGACGCTGGCGGCATAACGCATCAGCGCGACCCCCAAGATTCCTCCGGTGACCACGACCCAAAGCTTCGATGGTTCGGAACCGGCCAATGCCATCGCTGCCAGGATAGAATCCACCGCAAACGCAATATCGGTCAATTCGATGACCAAGACGGTCTTCCAAAAGAAAGAAAATGTGTGGGCAGGAACGTCGCACGCAGCTCCGTCGGCATATTTAACCGCTGGATCGGAATCCCGACCATCTTGGGTCACAAGGCCAGCAGCAATTGGTACACGTTGTTCGATTTCGAGATTTTCGCGAGCGATATCGAGGCTTTCGCCGGTTAAAGCGTCAACCATTTTGGGATTGCCCTCGTTGTCGAGCACAATCTTTTCTTCGGTCGCCTCCTGGCTCTCGAAAAACAAGTGCTTGACCGCGATGAAAACCAAGTACCCGCCCCCCAAAAACTTGACGAATGTCCACTGCAAGAGGAAGCCTGCGGTACATATGGCGATCACACGAAAGACAAAGGCGCCAAGCAATCCATAAGAAAGTGCTTTGGCTCGTTGATGTTTGGGAAGCCTTTTCACAAGCATCCCCAAAACGAGGGCGTTATCGATCGACAGCAGTCCTTCGAGCAATACCAGCAATCCTACGACAAATAAGTCGGCTGGAACCAATTCCTGCCCCAAAATTCGCACGGCTATAATGCTGGGCAAAAGGTCAATCATCAGAAATTCGTTTCAAGAGAAAGTGCCGTGCCGTCGAAGATCAAGCTGCTGACAGAAAGAATATCGGCATTGTTTGAGTGGAAAAGCCACTAGGGCGACATAAACCCCAAAAATGAAGGTGTTGGGAATACTATTTCGGGTGAACCCGTCGAAAGCCTAGAAAGTTGACCCGGCGTTGCTACACTAAGCCGCAGTCGAATGCGCGAGCCGACAGGCTCATTTGTCCATCATCCTATCTTGCTTCCATGAACGATACTCCAAACAAAATTGAGCCCGAATCGTCCACGACTGTACCTCAGGCTCCCGTTTCAAGCGGCGGTCCCATCAATTTGGAGCAAATTCGACGCATGCGCGAGGCTCAGCAGGTTCGAATGGAGCAGGACCAAAACCGTCAACAGCGAGACAAATCTCGCAAGAACCGGCCCGCTCGAGACCCAAACAAGCCTCAAGTCCAACCCAACCTTTCAGGTAACCAAGCGCCTGCGACAAATAACCAATCACCTGCGACAGAGTCTAACGAAGTCTCGACCGCAGAAGCTCCACCCGAGATCATAGACGACGAAGCGGTCGCACCTCGATACCGATCCAATAAAGACTCGGCTCCCGAGTTCGCCAAAGTCCCAGTTCCAAGCGCGCGAGCGGTCACCACCGAAGAAGAGCGCAGAGCCCTAGAGGACGAACTCTCTGGCGCGGATCTTGATCTGCTGATGATCGGTGACAAATCGGTTCGGGTCGGACAACCGCTCGAGGATGGTTCGCGTCACCAGGGCAAGGTCATCAAAGTTCACAACGCGAACGTCTTTGTCAATCTAGGGGGCCCCAACGAGGGCGTCGTGCCCTTGCTCCAATTCGCTGAGCCGCCGGTTGAAGGCCAAATTATTGACTTCTTAATTCGAGCCTTCAATAGAGAAGAAGGGCTCTATGAACTTGCCATTCCAGGTGAGACGGTGACGGTCAACGACTGGAACGACTTGCAGGAGGGGGCTGCCGTCGAAGCCAAGATCGAAAGTGCCAACACCGGTGGGGTTGAATGCAAAGTTGGCAATGTTCGCGGTTTCATTCCCATGAGCCAGCTATCGGAATTTCGAATCGAATCCGCTGCCGACTTCATCGGCCAAAAACTGATTTGCATCATTACCGAAGCCAATCCTCGCAGAGGAAATCTGGTATTAAGTCACCGGGCAGTCTTGGAGCGAGACAAGGCGGCCAAACGCAAAGATAGGCTCGCGAAACTCGAGATCGGCGAAGTATGCGAGGGGATCGTTCGCAAAGTCATGGACTTTGGAGCTTTTGTCGACATCGGTGGACTCGACGGAATGATTCACGTCAGCCAATTGTCCTGGGACAAGATCAAGCATCCGAGCGAGGTTGTCAAAGAAGGGGACAAGATTCACGTCCGAGTTGAAAAGGTTGATCCCGAGACCGGGAAGATTGGACTGTCGTATCGGTCTCTGCAAGACAATCCTTGGTCGGATGTTGATGCCCGGTTTCCCATCGGGACCGTCGTTCGGGGCACGGTCACTCGCTTGGCCAACTTCGGCGCGTTCGTCAAAATTGCAACTGGTATCGAAGGCCTCATTCACATTTCCGAACTTGCTCACAATCGGGTTGCAAGCGTCGGGCAGATTCTCAAGGAAGGCCAAGACGTCGAAGTCAAAATATTGACAGTTGACCGCGATAGCCAACGCATAGGCCTATCTCTTAAGGCAACGCAAGCCCGGCCTGAAAGCGCCAAGCCTAGCGAATCAAGTTCGGAACAAGTCGATGAACCGAAGCGCCAACCCGCTGTCAAGAAATTTCAAGGATCGCTCAAAGGTGGAACAGGCAGCAACGACGGCGGCGCCCTGTTCGGTTTGAAATTCTAGGAGAACTCTAACGTGGGTCGCACTTGCCGAGTGCGACCGGCCCCGAATGGGAATCTTATGTCGCACCCGGCAGGTGCGACATTCGTTCTGTCCCGATCTATGTGTTTCAACGTCAAGTGATTTATCTCGATAACAACGCAACCACTAGACTCTCGGCGCATGTCGCTGCGACGATGAACGAGTTGATGCGATTGCGATTAGCCAATCCTAGCAGCCAGCATTCGGCTGGCCGACAAGCACGGCAGATCGTAGAACGCGCTCGAGAGTCGATCCTCCGAAATTGCGGTGCGAGAATGCATGGGATGGCGAGCGACCAGTTGCTCTTTACCAGCGGCGGCACGGAATCAAATAACTTGGCGATCTTTGGACTGACCGAGAGCAAGCCGGGAGTCGTTGTCGTCTCGGCTATCGAACACCCGAGCGTTTTGGCCTGTGCGGAATACCTCTCGACACATCAACGTACCGTACGCTATTTGCCCTGCGATCGTAATGGCGTCGTCCAACTTTCTGCGTTGCAACAACTTCTTGACGAGCATCGCCAAGGCATGGAAATCGCAATGGTGTCCATCATGCTGGCCAACAATGAAACCGGAGTGCTCCAACCCGTGGCGACGGCAGCCAAATGGTGTCGCGAACATGGAGTATTGATCCATACCGACGCGTCGCAAGTGCTCGGGAAATTAACCTTGGACTTCGCCTCGCTCGACGTTGATGCCATGACAATTACCGCGCACAAGCTGCACGGACCGGTAGGCATCGGCGGACTGGTTCTCAAGCAAGGTGTTCAACCGAGTCCGCAATCCTTTGGCGGCTTTCAACAGTTGGGCCTTAGACCAGGTACAGAAATGGCCGTTCTATGCGGTGGGTTCGAAGCCGCAGTTCTCGACTCGTGCCCGAGTATCGACGAACGCACTCGATCCACGCAACAGCTTCGTGAATCGCTGGAAACTTTGATCCAGGCATCGATCGATGACTGTATTATCAATGGACGGGACGCAAGCCGACTTCCTCACACCCTCAGCATTTCATTTCCAGGGGTGGATCGGCAGGCCTTGCAATTGGCGCTCGACATGGCGGGTATCGCCTGCAGTACTGGTTCGGCATGTGCCAGTGGTTCCAGCCAACCATCTCACGTTTTGCAGGCCATGCAACTGCCTGACGCAGTCATTCGCGGCGGCATTCGATTTAGTCTTTCCGCAGAAAACACTTCTTTGGATATAGAACAAACGGTCGAAGCATTGCGATCGATTGTCCCGAGACTTCGCAAATAAGATGGTTAGGCGAGCGGCGGAATGAGACATACCTTTCTTCGTAGCGGAAGCCCGCAAGAATTCCTTGAGTTCTGAATTCTTGCGTATTCCGCTACGGAAGATTCTCCTCTGCTGCTCAACTTAAAACTGCTCGTCCATAATGTCAGGCGGTTTATTGGCACCTTTGTCATCCTCGACGCTACGTTTGTCGAGGCCAGCCTTCTGCATGAGCGTAGCTCGCAACGAAAAATCGATTTGATCGTCGTCGCCTGGAGGTGGACCCATGGCGCCCAGATCCTCAGGGTTATACCGAATTTCGTATTGGTGTTTAGCGATTGAAATGATTACGCCGGGGTCCAGTCTCTTGCGGACCACACGGTAGCCGTTCACCTTGGTACCATTTCGGCTTTCCAAGTCTTTGACAAACCAATATCCTTGTTCGAGTGTCAGTCGGCAATGTTGGCCGGAGACGTTTGCAAATCGCAATACGATGTCGCAATTGTCGCGGCGTCCAATCAAGACGCGGTCCTTTTTGAGAGGAATGTCTTCACCACCTCCCGTCGGGACAAGGAATCCATAATTTGCCATAACTCAACTCAGAAGTCGGAGAAGTGTCAGACGGGCGGTTGTTTCGAAGCCCGCTACCGGACTCAACTGTACGCCCGGGCAAAACCCCCGTCAACGGTTTGGTTGGCAATACAACATTCTAGAACGCAAATTCCTATGAAAGGCTTAAGCCTATGCCGAAAATAACAATTGTCTTTGGGTTACTGCTGTGCGGCTTGTCGGCAATCGTTCTTGTCCTGAAGGGCGAGTTCAAGATGGGAACTTGGCTAATTCCAACCGGATTTGGCTTGCCTTTGGTAGTTCTTGGGATCTTGGCAGCCAAAAGCGAGGCATCTCGGAAACATTTTATGCATTCCGCTGTGCTGGTCGGTTTGCTCGGCGGTTTGCTGGCCTTGTTTCAGGGAGTATCTCAGCTCATTAATCTTGCCAAAGGAGTTGAAGTCAACTCGCTGGCGGCCGGGATGGTTTGGGCCATGACGGTGTTGTGTTTCGCTTTTGTCGGCCTATGTGTTCAGTCGTTCATCGCAGCCCGCAAAGCCCGACAAAAGAACGCCGCGTAACTCTCAAATCTCCCTCAACCCTCAACCCTCAACCCTCAACCAATGTGGATCTCAGTCAAACAGGCCAGACTCGCTGAATCGATCGGCAAGAATGCGGAAATACGCGGCTGGGTTCGCACGCGGCGAGACAGCAAAGGCGGTTTCAGCTTTATCGAAGTCAACGACGGTAGCAGCTTCAACAACCTTCAAATTATTGCCGATGG
>JBEBHM010000594.1:0-5555 GCA_040080875.1 Pirellula sp. | reverse complement strand
GTTTGTGTACCGTGCAAGGAATTTACGAAAACCCGTTTCACTCTCGCAAATATCTCCCACTTCTTTTTTTCCAACTTTAACGGTCGCAAGTCGCGTTCCGATTCTGTCAAAGTTCCGGATCGAAACTCCTATGACGTGGTTTTCCTTGAAGATCTCAGCTTCACAATGAGGAGCCGAGACACTTCGTCGGTCCGAACATGATTACTCGCTGTGCTTTGATAGCACACAGTCGTTTCGTTGTGGCACAATTCCGGCGATTGGGGGAAGATGGGAATATGGGGCACACCACGTTGACAACAAGTCGCACTACATCAATATTTTTCTAATTGCGGCAAACGCTGCGCATGCGGGTAGGTTGTCGAACTCGTCATCGATCCTAGTAATGAACCCGTCTCAGATTCATTGAAGTAGACCCCAAAAACTGGACAGCCGTCGCGGCATTTTTAGATCTTCGATTTTAGATAGATAGTCGCTGGGAAGTGTAGTACCCTCGCGTCCTTCGCGGAGCGAAGGGCGACATTGTCGCACGTCGCTCCGCGACGTGAGCGTGTGCCTTGCAGGAACATCTGAAATTCGATAACTTCTTTTGAAAGTGATTAATCTGCGCTTGCATAGCGGAGCCGAAAATCATCGTGGGAAAGGCCGATCATGATCGGTGAACTATTCGACCCAAAAGCAGACTTGTCGATTGAAGCGAGATCGAGGCCCCATTGGTCGCAAGCTGGTGCGATCGTTTACATCACGTTCCGTACCATCGACTCGATCCCTAAAGAAGTGTTACACAGTTGGGAACGTGAGAAGAATGAATGGATGCGAGTTCGCGGGCACTCGGGGCATTGGTCAGACGTGTTACCGAATTTATCACTCGCCGATCAAGAACTATTTCATCAAGAGTTTACCAACACCCGAGAGATGTGTTTGGATGAATGCCACGGCCGATGTGTACTTCGCCAAACTCAATTGAGTAAGATCGTCGCCGACTCGCTTCTCCATTTTGATGGCGTTCGATATCGCATGGGTGATTTTGTAGTCATGCCGAATCATGTTCATCTACTGGCTTCCTTCGCAGACGAAAATCAAATGCGAAAACAATGCGAGTCTTGGACGCATTACACGGCGTTTCGAATCCACCGCATCCTTGGCGAGAAAGGACCGTTTTGGCAACCGGAGCCGTTTGATCATCTAGTACGAAGCTTGGAGCAGTATGAATACGTACGGCAATACATCGCCGACAACCCCAAGAAAGCCCACCTGAAACCCGGTGAGTATCACTACAGAAGGTATATATAGCAAGTTATCCATTGGTGTCCTTCGCGGAGCGAAGGGCGACATTGTCGCACGTCGCTCCGCGACGTGAGCGATGACGATGACGATGACGTTGACGTTGACGTTGACATGTGCGCGAACATAAACATGAGCCCAATTGTGTTTTCTATGATCAGAAATTGTTGCTGATAGTGAATTTGTCCCTATGCACGCTTCCGTCGGCGGAGCGACGGGCGACTTTGTCGTCGTCGATCGTGCGACGCAGCATCGAACCAATGATGCCCAATTGCTAGTCCGGGCTTTCCACCATGTCGTTGAAGGCTTCGGCGGTGATCGAAATCAATTCGCTCCGATTGGTTTGTTTGTTCTTGACCACGTGCAAATAAGTTCCCACGTAAGGCTCGGTCACTCGAGCCTTGGCATCGAGGGGCGCCACGATCAGCAATTGCAACCCAAACCTCGCAAACAAATCGAGCGCGTATTCCGCGTGCGCATCGTCGCTTCGTGAAAACATTTCATCCACCATCACAAAGTGGAATCGATCTCCCGGAAGCCCATCCGGATCAAGGTCGTATTGATAAGCGATCGCAGCCACCAAGACCAAGAACGCCAGTTTCCCCTTCTCTCCACCCGACTGCCCCGTGCCGCCATCGTAAAAACTGCGAGCCTCCCCGGTCTGCTTGATGATCTCTCGTGCCGCGAAGTTGAACCAATTGCGCACGTCGACGACTTTCTCACGCCAGCGCGTGTTCCCATCGTCTCTCAACTTGGCAACGAATTTTTCGATACGCACGAATGTTGCTTCGTTCACCTCCGGCGTTCCATCCAAGGTCCCCGACAAACAACTGGACAGATCCCGGCGAAAGTCTTGAATCTCACGGTCTTGCACATCACTCGGCTCAAGACGCATATAAGTTCCCGGCTTCCATTCGAGCAACTTCAAGGCGGAATTGAGTTGTTCGATCTTGTCCCGGATCTCTTGCCGCTCGTCCTCCAGTCCCCCATGTAACAAGCCGATTTCGTTGACCACGTTTTCATTCAATCGACGCTTGAACCGCTCCTCGTGCTTGGGCAAATCGTCCATCGAGATACGCTCATACAGGGCAACAAAGCTCGAGAGAGACTCGATGTTCACGTCCTTGTCGATCTGTTCATCCGGAAAATGCCGAATGAATTTCGACATGCCGCTAGTAACGTCTCGTTCGGCGGGAATCAGTCGATCCTTGAGTTGTTCCGAGCGGTCGCGATAGGTCTCCTCGGTCTTCTTTGGCAATGCATCCAGATTCGCGATGGTAAGTGGTTCCTTGATGAGCGATCGAAGCGCTTCAAACTGCTGCGTGGCGATGACCAAACTGCCATCCGATTGTGCCTTTTGCAATTTCTCTTGTGCGGTCGTCAAAAGCCGCGTGCCATCGCGCAATTCGCGTTCACGAGTGGTCCGATGCGCGATGGCTTGATCTCGGTCCTGCTGATGGCCAGCCGCTTCGGCACGGCGATCGGAACACTGCAGCTTGAGTTCGCGGATGCGGTCGTCGGACTCCTCAAGCCGTTGCCGCTCGAGTTTGAGTTGCGACGCCTCGTATTCGTGTCGAGAATTGTCGATCGCGTCGAAGTCGTCGGTTTTCAAAGCTTGATCGAGCGCCTCGATGGCAGCGGTGATTCGATCGATGTCGACGCTGAGCTTTGCGGACCGAGATTGCAGTTGTTCCAGATCGGACTCCGCTTCGCGAATCGACTCGGCTAAACTCAACCGTTTTTGTCGATTGTCCCAGCCCAACACGAAATTCCGTCGATCATTTGGCATCTGCCGATCGTCTTTTTCATGACGAGCGTTTCCAGATTTGATGTGACGATTGCGAGTCATCGCGGCGGAGTCGGCCCGCTGAAATTCTTCAATCGTCTCGCAGGCGAGGTAGTCAAATCGTTGTTGGATCTCAGATCGGACCCAGGGTACCAACGGATGGTCTGGAAATTCGATCTTCTTCAAAAGTGTCTGTTTGCCTTGGTTCCCAGGTGCAGTCATTTGTTTCTCTTGTCCGGCACGGGAACCTACTTTCAAATAGACGAGTCGTTGCCCTTGGCCACGCCCATCGACCAGTCGAGTTCGATCGACATACCCTGCCACGCGTGCATAAAAATCCTGAGAAACGAGCAAACTGCGAGCAAAGGAGTACATGACTTGCTCCACCGAAGCTTCCCACTCGCGCTCTTTCGGGATAATGGAGATTAGCTCCGCTGCAAAGGGTAAGTCGCTTGGGGCAATTTTGAGATCGCGGCACAAAGTGTCTCGGAGCGAGATGAACGATTCTGGCAAATTGCCTTTGCGCTTCTCGAGGGCTTCCAACTCGGATCGATCTTCCGTCAACTGTTGTCGGAGCGAACCGATCTGGTATTGGAGCGCTCCGTCTTGCGTTCGTTTTGTTTGTCGTTCTTCGACCAATTTGGCCCGTCGAGCATGGCTCTCTTTGCGAACTTTGGCAAACTGTTCCGGCGAAGTGACTTGGATGACCAAGCCAGCCAATTGCAATTGGGCTTCGAACATCGCACGAAATTTGGCTTTGCTCTTGGCGATCGATTCGGCTTGCTCGATCAATCCCGGCAGTTGTCTGAGTCGATCTCCGCCGGCATTCTCGATTTCCAGTTCAAGCCTTGCGATCTCGTTTCGCAATCGGTCTTGTAGTTTCTCGAGCCTTAGGATGTCGTCGTTCAAATTCTGGATCTGCTGTTGCCATTGGCTGCAAATGGGCTCCAGCAACTGAACCGTTCGGTCTGCGAAAAAATACTGGACTGCAGCCAACAGTTCCTTGGATCGGGTCCACTCCTCGAGTCGAACGCGGTAGCGTTCACCTGCCTCGACGATGGGTCGAAGGAGCTCATCTTGCTGCCGAACTCGCACCAGCATGCGGTGGGCTTCGCTGAGTTCATTGAAGTGGGATAAGAGGCGACCGACGCGTTCGTTCCACGGTTTGCGTTCGAGCATATGCTGACGAATAAACTCGTCGAGTCGCTGCACATCTTTGACCGCCACGGTTTGATTGAAGATGTCCATGGCCTTGGCGCGAAAGCCGGTCTTCTTCTGAAGCCATTGAAAGTACTCTTTGTAGCTTCCGGTGGTTTTGAATCCGCGGTCGCGAAGAGTTCTGGCTATTGCAGCTCCCGCGCCGAGTTCACCCAGATCGCGCACGATGCTGCGATCGGACTCACTCAACGCATATACTTTTTCTACAGAGTTCTCGTTGTTCAGGTAAAGGATTTGGCAAATGGTAAAGACTGAGTTTTTAGCTTCGTTGGAGAACACGGCGAGCAAAGCCGTGTAGTGCCCTGTGCCACTGCGCAGGTACTGAATCTGTGGACGACCGGACTCACCCACCGTGCGGTCATAGGCACCACGAATATAAGTCTTCTCGTCTCGTTCGTTTTTGGCTGCGCCCGCCGCGACGTTGTAGTTGCGTGTTTGAGGGCGAACCAACAACGTGAGCAAGGCATCTACCAGCGTGGATTTGCCGGATCCGTTTTCGCCTACTAGCAGGGTTGTTTGGCCTCGAGGCTGAACCGAGTAGACGGTCCCATCAAACGTGCCCCAATTGTAGACCTCCAATTTTGACAAGCGAAAGCCCGGCAACGGTGGCCTCTCGCCGTGGGAATTGGCATTGCTCATCGAAGCTCCTTTCTTCGGGTTGGCCCATTCGTGTACCAAATCACTAAGATTCTCCTGGCTCTTCTGATTCAACTTCGTGTTTCAACTTTCCAGCTGCCGATGCCAGCGAGGCTCTGAGGCGTTCTAGATCTGAGAGTGGTAAACGGGCCTTGATGATGCGACGAATTTCCCACGAGGGAGGTTCCTTTTCGAATTGGCGTACGAATTTCAGCTCCTCCATCTTGCGCAGGGCTGCCGTCAATGTTCGGTTCAATCGGACAGAGTCCGGTTGGTCCGGAAAGAACGCTTCCCACAACGAAAGCAAATCGCCTTGAGCGATCACGCATCTCTCGTTTTGAACGTCTTCTTCCTCGTATTGTCTAAGTTCATCTCGGAGAAGTACGCACAGGAGCGTTGCGTCATAGCTCAAGGGAGTGCGCCGAAACAATCGAGGTACCGGCGGGTAGTCTTGTGGGATTTCCTCTTCGTCGAGTTGTCGCAAATAGGCCATCGCATCCGGTTCATCCACGACGAGCAACAACCCTAGCTTGGCAAAGTATTCCGACAACGGAGAGACATTTTCAAGCAGCTGCTCCCAAAGCTCTAAATTGTCATCGTGATAGACAACCCCTTGCAGCAACCGAACGGCGAC
>JBEBHM010000593.1:0-5561 GCA_040080875.1 Pirellula sp. | reverse complement strand
TTTGTTTGCGTCCGCGAAGTTTTCCCTCGACCCGAAGAGTGGCAAACGCCATCGGCACCACTTGCATAGCGACACGTTTCCCGTGCATCTGCGGCGTGCGGTACAGCAAGCAGATTTGAACAAACACGTGACTTCACATACGTTTCGACATTCCTTTGCAACTCACCTATTGCAAGATGGGACCGACATTCGAACGATTCAAGAATTGCTGGGGCATAGCGATATCAGTACCACGATGATCTATACACACGTACTGAGCCGGCCAGATATTCGAGTGACCAGTCCGTTGGACCGTTTGGTGCCATCGATCCCAGTTAAGCAAGAAACGGCAACAGGTTCGCAATCTTTGGAATCGACACTGTCTTCCAAAATAAACACGGTTCAAGCGAAATCCGATTGTCCGCATGATCGTGTGTTGAGCCGTCCGAACGACGCAGCGGTAGAGATGGACTTGGCAACGTCGGTGACGCAATTGGATTTAGGTAAAATTCCGTTGGAGAATCAATCCAAGGGCGCGAATTTTGGTTTGAGAGATGTCGAGCAAGAGACAACAACGGGTAGTTCGCGTGGCCAAGTTGACGCGGCAAATTGGAATTTAGGGCGGCGAATGAAAGTTTGGTTGACGGGTTTGGTTTTGCGATTCTGCCGATGGACCTAGTACGGGCTAGCATGGTTTTGGCCAGTTGCGAACCCGCATTGAAGAAAGCTCTTGGATTGGAACACCAAAAATGACATAATGCATGGGCATTCGGTTTGGGTGATGGTTTGGAGGCGAGCATGGACGCATATTGGCACGAGACTTTTGTGGATTTCGGCGACGACCCGCTGATGCCTTATCCCATTTCAGCGTTGGCGCGCATCGATTCGCCACACAACGACGAGCTGCGATCATTGGTTTCTCGGCATGCTCCAAAGCTTCCGGGAGTGTACGGGATGTTGGATGCGACCGGGCGAATTATCTATGTTGGGAAGTCCAAATCGCTTCGGTCGCGATTGCTCAGCTACTTCATGCCCAACAACACCGATGAAAAGGCGGGACGGATTGTCCAAGCAGCCGAATCGATTGTGTGGGAAAAGCAGCCCAGCGATTTCGCCGCGCTGCTTCGCGAGCAATTGCTGATTCAACGATTTCAACCGCGATTGAACGTTGTCGGCATGCCCAAACGTCAGCAGAAAGCGTTCGTTTGTTTAGGAAATGGACCTGCGGAGCATTTTTATCTAAGCAAGTCCTTCGAGCCAAACGCCAAGAGCTGCCAAGGCCCGTTTCATGGAATGGGCAATTTGCATCGGGCTGTCGAAATTTTGAACCGAATGTACTTGCTGCGAGACTGCAGTCAAAAGACACCGATGTTGTTTTCCGATCAAATGCAGTTATTCGAATTGGACGCAAGGGCGGGCTGCGTTCGCCAAGAGATCGGCACTTGTTTGGCCCCATGCTTGAGTACTTGCGGTCGACAACAATATTCGCACCAAGTCGAAAATGCCAAGCAGTTCTTGATTGCGAACTCCACTGAGATTCTCGATCGATTGGGATTGCACATGCAGCGAGCGTCCGCAGGACGTCATTTTGAACACGCGGCTCGATTGCGAGATGATTTGCGGATCATGAAATGGCTTTGCAATCGGCTGGCAAGTCTCAAGCGAGCTCGGGAAAACTATTGCTTCGTTTACCAAGTAAACGGTTGTGACGGCCGAGATATTTGGTATTTGATTCGCAAGGGAGGAGTCGAGACTGTGATTGCTGCACCGAGAAACGCAACCCACTGGCGGAGCGCGAGTCCCAAGCTCGCCAGATGGCACGAAAATAAATCTTTGGTGGGTTCAGGGCTTTTGAGACCAGAGGAAACTATAGGAATCGTGTCGACTTGGTTTCAGAAATTTCGCGACGAACTTGTGCACACCTATGTGGTCGAAAGCGTTCCAAGTCGTTGGACCGAGATGCAAGCAAGTTTGAAAAGCCGGACTGTCGTCTCGGTTCAGTGCGTTTCTTAAAATGAACTGTCGCGAGCCTTGACCGCACAACCGAACGCAATCTACCGAAGGCTTGCGATGATTTCTGTGACTTCCGGCTCGTCCAGAATGTCGGATGCGAATCCCTTTGCCCAAGATCCGTATGAAAAAGGGGTTGCAGGGGAGTTGATTCCCTGGGACGCCGCCGCACGATGTCCCGCTGCGCGCAGACACACGAGCTTTAGGGTCTTATGGAGTTCTTCCGTGGTTCGAGAGTTTTCGGCCGCTCGCATCAAATCCGGAATACAAAAGTAGAGGTCTTGCATGGCCGCTTGCTGAACAATGGGCCACATGACCTTGGCGAATTCTGGGTTATGGTACGACCAATCGTCCCAATAATTGTGTCCATTTGCGTTTTTGGACTCTAAGTATTTCAAAAGAATGGCGGGGCCGTGAAGGTAGGTGTTCTTCCCCTGCGAGGCTTCAATGACCTTCCACGTCACACTGGGTGTTGATGTTGGGAGCGTGCTAAGAATATATTTCGAACAGGGACTGATAGGAGTGGATAGGGACGTGGCTGACAGCCGAATGCGGGTGCCGGGCGCTCGCCAGTAGGTAAACGATCGTTCCTGAAATAGCTCTGGGGAAAACTCTCGCCCTTGCAATCTGCAGTTGGTAATAAAGACGAAACTTACGTAAAGCAAGCCCAAGATGGCAATCGCCATGCCAATTGCAACTTGTTGCGGCGAAAGTAGGCGTTTTTTCTTGTCGGACATGGACTTTGGTTTCGTGCTTCCAAGCTAACGACGATTTGGATTGGATCAGTATAATCGATTGCCTCAGACAACGGATCAATAGCTTATGGAATGGACGTGTTGAATGAATTCGCAACGGATGATTGGTCGGTCTGTCGGTCGGAATTTATTGGCCGGGGCAAGTCCGATCTGTTCTAGCAGAATAAGTTCAGGAATTGGTTGGAATCAGCAGCGCCGATTCAAAAATCACCTTTCTTCGAATTCTGGTTTGGTTCCGGATTCAACCCATTTGAGAATCGAAGCGCCGGAGGATCCGCTCAAGGTGTACAGTAAGTCGCGAATTGTCGAAGCCATTTTGCTGATCGCCCGCGAGCCCTTATCCGCACGAAAACTGGCGAGTCTCGCCGAGTTGGAGGACCCGACGGAGGCTCGTTCGATTGCGAGTATGCTTAACGAGCATTATGACTCAAGGGGGCATGCGTTTCGAATCGAGGAGGTTGCAGGTGGAATGCAGCTCCTTACGCGTCCTCAATTTGCAAGTTGGCTTCGTCGGCTCGATGTGCCCGGCGAAGTACTTTTAAGCCAGGGAATGCTTGAAACACTTGCGATTGTCGCCTACCGGCAGCCGGTATTGAGAGCCGAAATGGAGGCGATTCGAGGAGTAAGTTGCGATGAGGTATTGCGACAATTAATGCAACGGGATTTGGTGCGCATCTCTGGCAGGCACGACGAACTTGGGCGTCCTTATCTCTATGGAACTACGAAGCGATTTTTGGAACTCTTCGGACTCCAATCTTTGGATAATCTGCCGAGAGCACGCAAGATCTGGCAAGCGGAAGCCGAAATTGCATCCAGACTTGCGGCGAATTCGCCCGCCGCACAAGATATGGAGGTGGAAAACTAGGGTGTCCAATGTGCGCCTCCACCATTGACCTGCATGATTTGGTGCGTAATCATGCAGAAATTATAAATCGTATTCATTGAGCCCTTGACCGCATTCGCATCGTCGTGGTTAATGGCAAATCGAACGCGGTATAGAATCAATCGCGGTGTTGTCGGTGTCGACGCACGGCCAATTGAAACACATTGTCTTTTCTCCCCCTTAACCTCGGCTCAGAAAAAGTAAGGAGTTCACTGTGAAGATGACGCTAGCGGCTACCGGGAAGACTGGGTTGTTGCAGTCCGATCGATTGACTTGGAATACGCGCTGGATTGAGACCGCCACCCCAACGTTTGTCATGGGAAAAGAAGAATTCGACGAAGAAGAGGACGACTTCGATGACGACGAAGATGACGACGAAGAGGATGACGATGACGACCTAGAGGATGACGACGTCGAAGATGACATCGACGAATTCGACGATGACGAAGACGACGAGGAGGAGGACGAAGCCGAGGACGAGCTGGCCGAAGAGGAAGACGAATGGGAAGAAGTCGATGAGGACAGCGACGAAGATGATGACGAGGACGAGGAAGAAGAAGACGACGAAAACTGGGACGACGACGACGACTGGGACGACGATGATGAGGACGATGACGATGAAGAGGACGATGAGGACGAAGATTGGGATTAACAAACCCGTCTCGACCTAGCCGCCATTTCCTACCGTTTGGGTGAGTTCCAGCGACCGATATCCACAACTTACCAACATTGCGAAGCCTCGTATTTCCGACGACGAGGCTTTTTTGCTTTAGATAACCCTTACATGCACCAGCCATCCTTATGCCAAACGCCACTTGCTTTTTGGTTGCATATGGGTTGGTACTGCTGTTGGAGCTAGGGCGGTGGGCTGGGCTTTCACCGCAAGGACGAGCGCGGCTGAAGAAGTTGATAATTGCCACCACTTTCTTGGCGTTGCTGACTCATTCGCTCTATCTGCTCGATCGGCTCTTTTTGTCGGCCGTCTCCAATTCCCCGTGGCGACTGGTCACGTCGTGGCATGATTGGGGGATTCTGACCGCGTGGGGCCTAGCCGTCGCTTACGGAGTCTTGTTGCTTAAGCGAAGCGAGAGCTGGATCGGCTTTTTTGTTCTTCCGCTCCTGCTGGTCTTGGTAGGCGTATCGATTGCAATTCCCATGGCCCCCCTGGGAACGGCTTCGTCGGCAACCATCTGGAGACTCGTTCACGGAGTGGCCATGATGATCGGAACGATGCTGGTCACGCTTGGGTTTGCGATGGCAATCATGTACCTCATCCAAGCATGGAGACTCAAATCCAAACGGGCCAATTCGGGCGTATTGCGATTGCCGTCGCTTGAGTATTTGCAGTCGTTTGGCAGTACTTGTTTGCTTGCCAGTGCCGGGTCGATCGGTTTTGGGGTGATTTCTGGGGTCATCATGAACCTGGTGCAAGATGGCAGCGTCAACTGGAGCGATCGCGGGATCGTATTTTCTGCCGGGTTATTTCTTTGGCTTGCGGTTGCGTCGGCAGTCCAATGGCATTTGGCAAAGCGGGGCCGAGGAGATTTTACGGCTTGGATGAATATTTTGTCATTCATGATCGTAGCCGTTGCCATTGCCCTCGTGGTGAGCGCGCCGCATGGCATGGAAGCCCCAAAGGCCAGCCCGACAAGCCGATTCGAGCCGGCCGAAACGGGCGGAGGTGCGAATTGAGAATTCGCATGATCGGCTGCAGCCACCATTCAACCCCGTTGGAGATTCGTGAGCTACTTTCGTTTACCGATGATCAGTGCTTCACCGCCCTCTCCAGTTTCAAATCGACCTACCCCGAGTGCGAATGCGTTCTTCTCAACACTTGCAATCGCGTCGAACTATACGCCGGATCTCAATCGCAAAATTCGGTTCCGGAAATCGATGAAATGATTCGATTCGTAACCGGCTTTCACAATCAACCG
>JBEBHM010000592.1:0-5565 GCA_040080875.1 Pirellula sp. | reverse complement strand
GTGTGGGGTATGGGGATTCGATTTCGATGTTGCAACGTCAAAAAATGGACTTGCGATTTTTTTGATTTGGGCCCGATGTCGTTGGACCTTGTGTTTTGTTGACTTCATTTCAGTCGCGATCTCTATATCCTTGCAACCGCTCTGGCGAAGTAGAAGTATGCGCCTTTGGTCGTCGTCCAACAGCGATCGGATCTTGTCCGCGGTGTCGGCACCCTCGACCAGTTCGACCGGCGTTGCGTGACGATCAATGGGCTCGTCAAAGCTATCCAATATCACAGACGGATTGTTTCCTCCACGCTTGCCACATAGCGCACTGCGTACTGCGTTCGTTGCCATATGGTCGGTGGCGACAAAGCAGTACGACCGTATCGTTTGGAGTTGATCGGGGAGGATACCGTCAATCAAAAACGCTTTCCGAAGAGGCTCGCGATTCCGGAATTCCATAATCACTTTCTCAAGAACTGCAAGTTTGAGTTGTTCGAGATCGATCACATGCCGCAGACTCGTCCGAACCATCTTCAAAAGCCATATTTCAACGGAGTGCTCACAACTCACATAGATCGCATATTCCAAATTCTTTGTCGTATCGTCGTAATCGACCGCGTTATGCGATGACGCATTGCATGCCGATACAACGTTGGTTCCGGTCGCGAATAAGTCAGACATTTGCGATCACCCACGGAAGAAAAGATGGCGTGTTGCCTGCAACCATTCAAGGACGATGCGGTTCTTTGTAAGGCCTTTGGTTGTCAAAGTCAACCAGTTTGCGATTGCTTCAGGACCGAATTGTTCGGGTCCGTCGTTCGATACTTACCATCGCACTCGTTTGGATCGGAAATCCGAATAGCATCGACCTGTAAAGTTTCGAATGTCTGTTCAAGGCAATTCCGCTTTAGCAGCAATTTTTGGAACGACAGGGAAACTGTTTGAACTACCGAGCGATGACCCGACATCATCGCAATGTCATCGCAGGGCGCGTTGGGGAAGTTGAAATCTTAAGGGCCCGCGCGCAGTCGGTAGCGAAATGAACTGTGATAGCGAGAGATGGACGTCGAGCCGACGACTGGTGGGATCGAGTATGCTATTATGGATGGACAGGGAAATCGCATGCCACGGAAAATTCGAGAATTGATTTCGGACCTTGAGAATGCTGGTTTTGTCAATCGAGGAGGCAAAGGGAGCCATCGAAACTTTACTCACCCAAAAGTAGAGAATACCGTCACGATCTCGGGACAGCTTGGCGACGATGCGAAATCGTATCAGGAGCGAATCGTAAGGTATGCAGTGGAGGAAAGCAAAAAATGAGTGATGCGGATCGCTATGCAAAAATTGTGTATTGGTCGGAAGAAGATCAATGTTTTATCGGGTGTTGTCCAAGATTGGTCTTAGGAGGTTGTCACGGAAACGACCCCAAGGAAGTGTTTGCCGAGTTATGCGAGATCGTGGCTGAGGCCGTGGTCCTTTATGCCAAAGAAGGTCGCTTGTTGCCGCCTCCCGATTCTAACTACGACTGGCCCGGCAAAACGCATTCTATGACTACCACGTAGCGAATCGACTTCGCAAAGATGCGTGCATGAATAGGGCCACATGGCCAGCGATCCCTAGTTATTTTACGTGAAACGTAAATTGTGCTTGGACCGTTGGTTGCAGATAGGCCATCGATCGATGAGATCATCGGCGGTTCATTCCATCCTCCGATCAGTCTCGCCAATATCCTCTACTGACGGGTAAGAGATGGCGGTAAAAATGAAGAATCGAATGCATTGCCTTTCCTTTACACATTATTTCTTAACGGTTTATGGATCGCAACTGTTGTTGAGAACGGTTCAGTTCGTCCGTTCGCCTAGCTGCCGAATTTCGGGCTTGAAATCATCGAGAATTGATCCAGTATTTTCTGTGTGGACTGTTTGAACGTAAGCAGCGAAGGGTCTTGGATCAGATAGCCTTTTTTGGCTCGCAAGATCGAAAGTGCCAATGCCTGCTTCCGCTGCCAGGATGCCAGGGTAAAGTTGCGAATGTCTGTGTAAGGCAATTCCGCTTTTGCAGCAATTTTCGGAACGACATGGAACCCGTCAGCGGCCCGCACCAACGTGATGTGCATTGTCATGTACAATCCAGCGATCCCGACCGCTAGTCCCAAGAAAAAACAACTTGCTCGATTCATCCGCTTCCTTGACTCCATCATCCTGCGTAAAACACAGAAGTTAATTACACGGTCCGCAATGTCGGCGTCCAGATCAACGAATCCTTTTTTGCTTTAGACAAGGCAATAGCACATGTCCAAACCTGCCATCTCTCAAACCCCCAATACCTCCGCATGGGATTGGAACCTGCCTCTGCTGTTCGTCCGTAGGTGCCGAGAAAAGGGGGCCGCCACCAAGATCGCTGATTCCACTGGCATCAAACTCAGCGGCCACGATTTACTCTTGAGGACATTGGTGTTGCGGCGCGTATTCGAACGCGTGGTGCTCGACGCGGACGAACGCTATGTGGGTGTCCTGTTGCCACCTACCGTGCCAGGTGCCGTTGCAAATTTTGCACTCAGCCTGGCGGGACGTGTTGCCGTCAACTTGAACTATACCGTCAGCGAATCGATCATCAATCAATGCATACAGCAAGCTGAGATCAAGACGATCATCACCAGCAAAAAGGTGATGGAAAAATTTGGTATTCGGCCAGCTGGAAACTTGATCTATTTAGAAGACATGAAAGATTACGCCACGGTCAGCGACAAGATCGCTTGCTTGATGCAATCGAAATGGCTCCCGCTTTCGATGGTCGCTCGGTCGCTGAAACTCAACCAACTGAAACCCGACGACGCCCTGACGGTGATCTTTACTTCGGGATCGACGGGAACACCTAAAGGAGTTCCATTGTCGTTAATGAATGTTGCATCCAACGTTCAAGGCTTTGATCAATACATCGGCGTCAGAGACGACGACAATTTCCTGGGAATTCTTCCGTACTTCCATTCGTTTGGTTTTACGGTAACTCTCTGGGGCGCGATGACGCTACCCTGCTCCGCTTGTTATCACTTCAATCCGTTGGAGCCTCGTCAAATCGGCAAACTGGTCGAGGCCAACAAGTCGACGGTCATCCTCGGTACGCCGACGTTTCTTCGAACCTACCTGCGCCGCATTGAACCAGAACAATTCAAGTCAGTGGAAGTGGTGGTGGTGGGCGCTGAGAAAATGCCTATCGTGCTTGCACAAGCATTCGAAGAGAGATTTGGTGTTCGGCCTATCGAGGGTTATGGGACCACGGAGCTTAGCCCAGTAGCGTCGGTGAATGTCCCTCGCACGCGAGCCAAAACTCCAGACAAGAACGCAGGCTTGCGCGAGGGGTCCGTGGGAAAACCTATTCCCGGCGTTTCGGCCCGCGTCGTTTCGCTGGAGGATGGCAAACTCCTTGAAACAAATGTCTCAGGCATGATTCAAATCTCAGGACCCAACGTGATGACAGGATACCTAAAGCAACCCGAACTAACGGCAAAAGTCATCAAGGACGGGTGGTATGAGACCGGCGACGTCGGATACATCGACGACGATGGTTTTCTATTTATCACGGGACGCCAAAGCCGCTTTTCTAAGATTGGCGGTGAAATGGTCCCACACATTCAAATCGAGGAAGCCATCATCTCCATTTTGGGCGAAAGCGACGTTTTGAGCGTCGGGGTGACCAGCATTCCCGACGAAAAGAAGGGCGAACGCATTATCGTCTTGCATACAGAAATGAGCAAAACTCCTGGCGAAATCGTCAAAGAGCTTTCCGCGATGGGGTTGCCCAACCTGTTCTTGCCGTCCGAGGATAGTTTTGTTCGAGTCGATGCAATCCCGATCTTGGGGACAGGTAAATTGGACTTGCGAGGACTGCAGCAATTGGCCAAAGAGCGGATGAAAGCTTGATTTAGGCAACCTAGATTTGAATCGTCGCTACGATGTGGACATTTTACCGTCGATCACGGATAATGCGCACTACAGCTTCGTGAGAGCTTCATTTTAGGATCAGTCACAGTAGGATCAACCCGGACACTCGTGCGTTCAGGCTGATGTACCCTACCCCCTAATTCTAGGCTGTCACAAAGCATCGCGCTTAAGCGTTGCTGGGATCGAAAGTAAGACCGGAGAATCGGAAAATGTACAGAGCTGCTTTGTGGTTGGTTTTGGTAACGTGTATTTCCGTGGTTGCAGGATGCAGTTCCTCAGCACCTCCACCCGCTGCCCCAGTCGCTCAAGCACCAAGCGGAGGAGCCAGTACTCTGGATGATGGAGCAAGCGCTAATGGATCGGTGGGTACGCAAACGCAGTACCCCGGAGGCAATGACGGTGCCAACGTGGCTTCCAATT
This sequence comes from Pirellula sp., assembly GCA_040080875.1. GTDB lineage: Bacteria > Planctomycetota > Planctomycetia > Pirellulales > Pirellulaceae > JBKCUI01. The sequence continues at coordinate 1,219 of JBEBHM010000592.1, read as the reverse complement.
CAGCCGGTTACGGTGATGGCTACGACCCAGATCGAGGAAATGCTCCCGCTGGAGTATCTGGACCTCCGGGATACGGATCGGATTACAACCCAGACGGCAATTCTGGTGCATTCGGAGCGATGCCGGGCTCGGATGGCTATGGTGCTCAGCCAGGCTTTCCCGGAGGCGCTCAGCCAGGCTTTCCCGGTAGTCCTCAGCAAAGAAGAGTTCCACCCAAAAAACTAACTCTCAAAGACCGATCGATTGCATCTTTTCAAGCCGGAAACACGCGTCGAGCTCAGATTTTGTTCGGTGCGTATGCATTGCAAGCGTCCGATGAAGAAGCGACCGAAGTGGTTTCGAATTATCGATGGTCCAGTCACCGTGTCAGCAAACGTCCTGTATTGGGCGCCAACGTAGCTGTCGGAGCAACGATCAAAAACCCTCGCAATATTTCCGATTTGTCTCCAATCGGATCGGATTCCAATTCGCCGAGTTTTGGTGGATCGATGGACTCCATGGGGTCCATGGGATCGCCTGGCGGAAGTGCTCAGGACAAGAAATCATTCTCAGAAATCACCGGCGACGTGGGAAAGAAACTTGCGGCAGCCTTCACAGAAAAGCATACGGATGGCGTCTGGTCGCCAGTCTTTCAAGAGTACTCACTCAGCCGCAATCGCCCAGGCATGCAGAATCAAATGAATAACGGATTTAGCGACGGCGGCTCGTCGTTTGGACCGGCGGGTGGTTCGTTTAGCGGCGGAAGCAGTTCGTTCGGAGTCGGTGAAGCACCTTTCTTTCAGCGTCCCGGAGACGATGACGGCTATGGTGGAATGCCCGGTGGATTTCCGGGTGGAAACAATCAGAATCCAGCTGTCATAGGCGCGGTGCCCGGCGACTCAATCCTACCTGCTGGCTATTCGGCAATCGCTCCAGGAATGACCTATATCGGAACCGGAGATCAAGCCAAACTTCTAAAGAAAGCTGCCCAAGAGGGCTTTGACTGCTTGATCATTTTCGAACTCGACATTCGCCCGATGCCAAACAGCAAAACCGCCAATGACACGCGAATCAAAGCCATGTTACCTCGCGAAGTTACCAAAGATGTCAAGTCCATCGGGGCATCCAAAACCCTAAACAATGTGCAAGTTGCAAAGGCAAGATCTGCCGGTTCATCCGATGGGGTTGAGGAAGCAATCGAATTGGTCATCAAAAAACTGGAAGACAATCTTGTCTTTGC
>JBEBHM010000591.1:0-5568 GCA_040080875.1 Pirellula sp. | reverse complement strand
ACGGACTGCTCCTTGCAAGCGGAGATCGCTTTGGAAGCATTTACGTTTGGGAATCTGAAACCGGAAAAGAATTTGCGAATCTGCGTGGGCATACTGGAGCGGTGACATCCCTGGTTTGGTCCGACGATGGAAATACGTTGTACTCTGCAGGTTGGGATGGAACGGTACGCACTTGGGACATGCATTCGCAACGACAAGTGGATCAATGGGCGGCCCATGAAACGGGAGTGCTTGGGATAAAACTAATTAGTACCACCGAGGGCCAACCCCGCCGACATCTGATATCGCATGGGCGAGATGGCAAGATTTGTACGTGGGAAATTGGAAAGAACATTCCAATCCATACGGTATTGCTTGACGATCAGTCGATCAAAGCGGAAGTAGTTCGCGGGCTTTCGAACCCATCCCTATTGGCTACCGATCCAATGGGAAATATTTACGCAGCTTCGTTTGTCGGAAAAGAATCCAGCGTTACCAATAAGTTTCAGTTACCAAGTCGCAATGTCTTGCGAAAATTTGTCATGCGCAGGCCAGCACCGCCTGAGAGACCAACGTTCGACGCCGAAAAGAATCCAACTTCGTCAGACAACTTACAACTCAATACGGCATCCATCCGTTCAACGAACGATGTGGAACCGGAGGCGAAATCGTTGTCATCGAACAATGCTCTGAGCGATCTTACCGAGAGCCGAAATGCCTTGACAAGTGTCGAATCGTCATTGAAACGAGCCTACGAGACGGTCAACGAATTGGAAGAAACAGTTGCAAGGTTAAAGCAACTGATCGCTATTCAAGAAGCTCGTATCCAACAGGCCGAACTGCTCGAAAGAAAGAACAAGTGATGCGATTATTGACTCGGGGTTTGCTGTGGGCTTCGATTGTCTTTTCAACGACGAGCGAGATTCGAAGCGATGATTGGTGCGGCTGGCGCGGGTCGCGTGGCGACGGTATTAGTCGCGAATCCAAGGCACCGCTGTATTGGTCTGCGAACGAGAATGTGCGTTGGCGAATTCCAGTTCCTGGCGTCGGACTTTCCTCGCCGATCGTTGTTGGAGATAGCGTATTTGTAACCACCAAGCGATCGCCATTCGCCAAGGTGCCAAGAGCGATGCAACCACCAGTCATGTCGCATGGACTTTGGAACGTGGAATGCCTTACGTTCCTACGCCGCTGTTGTATGGCAACTTCCTTCATGTGACCGATGACATGGGAGTCTATACCTGCCTCGATCCAGTCAGCGGCAAAGCGCTTAAGACGAAACGCAAAGGGGGCAACTCGTACAGTTCACCGATCGGTGTCGCCGATCGAATCTACCTGTTCGAGGACTCGGGAGCTTGTTTGGTGCTTGCTAACAACGATCGATTTGAGGTATTGGCCAAGAACCAATTGCGCGAACCCATTCAAACGACTCCCGCTTTCTCCAATGGTGCGATGTACGTTCGGAGCGAATCGCATCTGTAGCGAATCGAGGATTAGTGCGTATTTTAGTTATCGCGCGGTGACAACCGGTAGCGGGGGCAGAACGACGTGTTTTTCCCACTCGGCAAGCGGAATCGACCAAGGACTCGTTCGCAATGGTTCTGTGAGAGGTAATACCCAAGAGCGAGAACTGGCATAGCGAGGTTCAGCCGCAAGGTTGACCTTGGGATCGAGATAAACTTGAGGTTTGCGACCGTTGAGCGATGCTAACACCAAAGCAAATACTTTGGCATGATGTCCGGTGCGCGCTTCGTGCGCATTGGCCAGATGATGCGCTAGCTGAAGAATCATCTCCGGATCGCGTGCGAATCGATTCGCTTGATCGACGGTAATCATACCGCGTAGATTTGGGTTGTAGACCTCGCCTGAACTGCCGTCGACAACAAAGTACCGAACGCCAACGGTTTTCCCACGAAGCATCATTCGCCACGAAAACAGGTGACCTCTCTCAGTCCAACTGGAGTTGCCTTGGTAAAGTAGATTTCGGAATGGCCATGCACAGTGAAAGAGACAGTACATAACAATTAGTATCATGCCAATCTCACGGTACCTCCATAGCGTTGCCCCATCCAACGGCCTTTCCAAAGGACTCGAGAGTGGCTCGCCTCCCAACACTCGTCTCGGCCAATTGGGTTCAAAAAAGAGCGTCGTCGCAAAGATCATAAACCAAGGGAATACATGGATATGAAACAAGACTGAATTGGTAACATGAAACACAACACAGGCTGCAAACGCGACCGTGCGGGTGCGTTGGATGAGCAGCAACGGGACAATCACCAAGTCGAAAATCAAACCGCCCCAGACGAATGCAAACACCGCCGATTCATTGTTGACAAGCGATCCAACGATAGGAAGATTGCGCTGCGCGGCAAGGATTTGGCGCATCGGTTCCCCCGCCAACCAGTCGCTGTGAAACTTCGCTAGTCCACCATAAACATAGGGCAAACCGATGTGAAAACGAAGTATCCAAAGGACCCATCGAGGAACCATCTGGCTTGCGATCTTGGGATTGCGTTTCGCATCAAAAGCTACGTTCCGTTCGAGTGGAAGAAACGGTAACCACCAGGCCAAAAGCGTCATCAGGTAGTAGTGGTTTTGGTAGTTGGTCTTTTCTAACAAAAAGAGGTAACTGAAACAAATCGCCAAGAGCGTCGCCGACAAACGGTACCAAATGCCGGCGGAAACGAGGATTCCCAGCAATACCACAGCCACAAATATTAAGACGGTCCCTTGGTGCCCAAGCGGCTGAAGCCAATCAAACCATCGATACGAAAAATGAACCTTGGGCTCGACGTAAACAGAATAGGCTCGGCCACTCGCGAGATAGTCCCAAGCCCACCACGAAAACAAAACGCCAATGCCAATTCGGAAGAATGTGACGCTGGCGTTATCTATGTTAGAAAACAACCATTCGAATTTCGTTTTTCGAGTCGACTCGCCGTTGCTTCCCATCCAACATTACCGTTACTTGGTGTTTTGTTTGGCTTCTTGAAGTGCTTCCTTCTGGTCAAGCGACAGCTCCGGTCGTTTGTTGGTCACAGGAAGTTCAAACTTGAAGTCGTTCTTTTCACCCTTTTTTACTTCTACTTCAATAGGCTTGGATTGAGAATCAAACTCGCATGGACAGGTAAACCGAGGCGCATCCGACGGCATCACGTGAACACGATGCCGCCCGACGACCGCTCCATCATTGTCATGATAGGTTGATATTACAAAGGCGCCCTTTTCGTTGGTAGCACCTAGTCCTTGTTTACCGACCAATGCAGAGGGTCCTTCTCCACTAGATTTCAGCGGCTCAAAGAACACCGCTGACTTGGGTACAGGTATTCCCTTGCAGGTTACGGTTCCCGTGACCTTAGCGCAAGGAAACTCCTCGAGTCCTCCGCAGCCTGCAAGAACAGACAACAAACAAGTAGCGGTTGCCAGTTGATTCATCCTAAAACGTATACAGTGAAACAAAGGATCAACTCCTCTCACGTAGGAAAAAACCTAAGACCTATACTGAACCACGATTTCTATTGCCATTCGCCGAGGACATTTCCGTCACTCTTGTCGTTCAAATCACTGTTGGTCTGCTGCGAAAGGTTTTCGCTGAGGAAATGTACGGACCCATCACAGAAAGCGAATTGAGCTCCACCCGTGTGATAACTGAATGCGCAGTCATCGTTGATCGCTCGCACCATGGTCGCTGGCTTGCACTGACAATTGATGGGCGAAGTGAATCGTCCGTTGATTCGAATGGACTCGTCGGTGTTCGGGCCTCCAAACCAAATGGGCCAATCCTCAAACGATGTCGGCGCCAAGTTGACTGCGGTCGTTGAGTTGCCGTTGCCCGTGAGGTATGCCGACTCTGCGATGATTATCGTGTTGCTTGTTCCATCAACAATGTCACCCATGCGTGTGCTAGCGGGATTCTCAAATAGCTTGTGTAGCACACCAAAGTCACCTCGCGCGCTTCCGCCTGCGCCTTTGTAGTCATTGGTTGCATATCCAAGTGAGTATTGTCCGGTATTGTGGTTGGAGACCGTCGTCGCCCCTGGAATGGTCCATGTGAGTGGAACGATATCGGGCAACGCTGACGAAGGACATCGATACATGGGAAGTTTCTTATCGCCGCCAGGAACGATCGCTGTACTTGTCGAGCTGCCACCGGTTCCCGAAACCGAAAAGGGCCCAAGGGGTCCGGCGGACGGCCACGTTCCTCCCTTGGCTCGACGCATGATCCCAGGGGTCCCAAGCGGGGCACCGAGAGCTAGACTTCCTTGCTCGAGTTGGCCGTATAAAGCGGTTTGCTCTATGAAGGGGAGAATCGAAACGGCCCAACTGATCCCATCGTCTTGGGGAGCGCCTACACGTGCTCCCATCAACGCACTCGGAAATCGATTGTAGGCCGATTCATAATTGAGCATCGCCAAAGCGATTTGCTTCAGATTATTCTGGCAGCTCATGCGGCGAGCTGCTTCTCTCGCCGCTTGAACTGCCGGAAGCAAAAGGCCGACCAATATCCCAATGATCGCAATGACCACCAGCAACTCGACGAGCGTGAATCCAAATTTTTTCTGCAACCGTCTCACGGAAAGACTCCTTACGAAATGGGGTTTGAAATAACTGGCCCATTTTGTATCCGGCCTATCGAAAGATTTCGTGAAGCGTTCGTTAGCTATCAATGAAGATGCCAACAATATTCGAACCGCTTGAAACTTCACGATCTACTTATGCAGTCTTCACTCGATTCTCACACGGAAACGATAGCATTTCTCCCCGTTAGCAAATCCATAACAATAACCTGGAGGGATTTATGATTGCGCAGTGGAATCCGAGGATCAGTGGCATAAGGCGATGCTCTGCAAACGAGTTGTTGCAGGAGCTTCGAAATGGATGCTCGCACATCAACTCTGCCGTTGCAACTGTCTATTGCGAGGCACGGCATCTGGCGGCAAAAGCGGTTGCAGAAAATGCCGATAATGCCCTTATTGTCTCGGCACTTCTATGGAAACCTTGCCAGATGCTAGCTTGCGGCACGTTCGATGCATCCGATTGGACCAGCGATTCGCTTGCTGAGACAGGAACGATCGAGTGGCTCTGCGAGCATTTCGGTGATGAAGTCGGTGAAACGATTCGATTGGTTCCGCACGCTCGCCGCTTTCTTGCTTCAGTTGTTCCAGAGTATTTCGCTAATCTTTCCGTCACTTCCCAAAAGTCCGTCTTTACGGATGGCGGCTTCATGTCTTGGGCGGAACGTCAAATCTTCGCCACTCGGCGATTTCAACGCAACGCGATCCAAATTGCGACTTGGGCGGATCAAGGTGCCGATCGGTGGCTGGATCTGCCGGACGTGGAGTTTTTTTTCCCATTTGTCCTGCGTGCGATGTCGTCAAAAACCGTCGCCAACCAATTGGTCCATGACACTCGGGGCAAATCTAATCGATTTGTTCCAAGAGATACATGGTAATGACTATTCTATTTTACAATTCACAATCAACCGGCGAGCAACGTTTGCCGGAAAGGGTCAGTATGAGAGTATTTCTAGAAACACGAAGAGCGTTGGCCGCATTGTTGCTCGTTTCCAACCTGAGTTCCATTGCATTG
>JBEBHM010000590.1:0-5575 GCA_040080875.1 Pirellula sp. | reverse complement strand
CCATGAAGCAACCTTAGAGCGAACGTCCTCCGCACTACGCGCCCAAGAAAAGTGCAAAATGGCATCCTCGACGGGCAGGTTCTCAAGTCTCACTTCATCAGAACCCGGAGTTGCGCAAATTTGCGGACTTTGCCGGTCGCCGATCACGACTGGGCGAAGGAACCGACCGAGGGCGTGACGAGCATCAGTGCACTTCGCCCCCGGACGCGCGGCGATCGGACCCGGGTATTCAAATCTGTCTCGGCGTTTCCGAGCACAAACTTCAAGGAATCGGCCATCACGTAGCTTTTGGAAGAAAACCCGCATCGGCCATTCGACTAGGGGTATATCGCGCTCGGTTGCGTATTCGAGCATTCTGAGAAGCGCAGTTGGATTCGGAAGAATTTCGTCAGTATCAATCTCAAGCACCCAATCGGCACCCGTGCCCGCATCGTCAAACGCGCATTGGCGTTGAAATGTGTCGTTCTCCATTGGGTGCCGGTTAGGCCGGGCAAAATCACCTGCTACAAAACGCATCTTCTTATCGTGATCAATCGCTCTTAGTCGAGTGAGACATTCGTCAACTGGAATCGGAACACCGGTCCACCCGATCCCATTGATGTCGTAAGAAACTACAATCTCCTCAACGAGGTGATAGTATGAATGGACACTTTCACGAATCCAAGCAGGATCTGCAGCCAGGATATACGCGGTTAACTTGAATGGTGACTTCATTGATGCTTCCGGACGCGGCCAATGCCAACTAGTTGATCACCCAACCCCAAGATATTCCCAATCTGAGCAATCCATTGCGAAACAATTGCCCTGGGCCTATCCCTGCGCCGCATCCCGATTGGAGGCCGATGATCCATTGATTCCTGCCAAATATCAAGAACATCCAAACCACTCATTTCCAAGAGTCGTCGCAACGCTGTAGCGGAATAATGGCAATAGTGCTGTCTCGGCACCCATCCGTACCAATGCTCACGGAATATTCGCGGATGAAGTCCCTTCATACACGGCACTTGCACCACAATACATCCGTTCGCATTTAAACGTTTGACGCAAGCAGCAAGGAATTCTACTGGCTTCGGAATATGCTCCAGCGTATGCGCCAGACATATTACGTCGTAGCGGCCATTCGACTCTTCAACAGCACCAACTGATACTTTTCTACCATGTTCCTTACCGTAATCGATGGCATTTGTATCCAAATCAATACCCTCCGCGAGATATCCCGCGCGAGATGCTTCGTCCACTAGGAGGCCCACACTGCATCCGACGTCTAGCAACCGCCCTCGATCTACATATTTGCGAACATGAGCAAGGAGATTCCGCGCATAGATACGGAACCTCTCGTCGTGTTGATATGCGGTGGCATACTGCGGCGCTTCCTCGTATGAAGGCTCAGACACAAGCGAAGCAGGAATCGTCAGCCCTAGTTGGCACTCGACGCACTCGCCTATCGAAAACTGTTTCACTTCCAAAATCGTACCTTCAATTGCTTTTCCGCAAAGCGGACATATTGCCATTGCCCTTTCCGCCGAATTCATCGTGTCGTGTATCTGACCGGTTTCAAAATGAGCACTGTCCGCCGTCCTCGCATTTCAGATAAAACGATTTTGTCCCGCGTCTCCGTACAAGCGTTCCAGCCCCCGTTCCATCGCGTAAAAGAGGTCCACATGCGTGCATTTCGCTGATTCACGCTTCACAAGGCACTTAAACTTGTATTTCAGAAATCCAGCCGTCGAATATAGCAGCTTTCGAGTTTGAGTCCAAACATTCTCTGAAGCACCAAATTCATCTGCAACAAAGATACTAATTCCCAATTGAAATAGCATTCGACGACAGGCTGTTGCCCGTAAGCGACTTGAATCTATAACATGTTGAACGCTAGCCCTTGGCTCAAAGCACTGGACGAAACCAGCTCGCATCAAACGAATAGAGAAATCCGTGTCATCAAAAAATCCAGATCGACCAGGCCCAAGGCGTGCATTGAAGCCGCCGATAGCGTCGATCACAGATCGCCGAAACGACATATTTGCCCCGACAAGATGACCTGTAAACGGCTTCACCGTTGTGTCCCCAAACCGCGTTGAGAAATCCATGCTCTCCCGTGAGTATTCCTGAGGCAATGGCCCTATGTGGAGCGCTTCAATTCTACCTAAAATGGCGGCTATTCCGCTATCGTCATAGCCTTTTATGTGCTCTTCCAACCAGTGTTCACAAGGAAGGACATCGTCATCCGTAAAGACAATGATATCACTTTTCGCGACTGACAGCCCCCGATTTCTTGCATGAGCTTGACCTCCATTCGGTTCCCAAACGTAGTTGAGTTCGTACTTATCCGTTTTGTGAGATTCAACAACCTCTCGCGTGTGATCCGTTGACCCATTGTCAACAATAATCAATTCGGTTATCTCCGACTCTGGCACGATAACACCCTCCATTTTCGCAAGCGTCTGCCTTAGGCTTTCGGCCCGGTTTTTGGTGCAAATAATGATTGATGCTACAGGCCTCATTTTCCTCATACTTCTAATTTGTCACATTCTTTACCGTCACTTTTTACACCTCGGTTGCCCCGTCAGAATATCGATCCTTTCGGACTTTCAAGAACTGTGTGCAAACTTTGTTTTCCGAATCCAGAGGAGATTGCTCACAGCACCTTCCAAACGCCACATGCCCGTCGAGAGAACCTCGCCGACCACTTTGGATACTCCTTGGAAGGAAGAAAAATCATGGAATGCGACAACACCGTTGTCCGAAATCCAAGGCGAAACAGTGGCAAAGTCAGCTTTCGCACTATCGTACGAATGATCTCCATCAATAAAGGCGAGGTGAAACTGTTGCCCAACTTCGTTCAGATTCAACTTTGTGCTGTCAACTCGGATGAGTTTCAGACAGTCCCGAACGGGAGCGACATTTTTCTCAAACAGTTCCATTGTGTTGAGCAAACCTTCCGGCATGGTTTCATTCTGCCAAGTATCGACACAAATCAATTGCCCGGCTCGCGTTCGAATTCCTGCCGCAATATAACAGGTTGACGCCCCTAGGTAAGATCCGATCTCGATTGCCGCACCGCCATTTGGCACTCCCAATGCAAGATTCAACAGTGTGGCGAGTTCGTCTTTGGAAGTGAACGTCGGGATTTTGTATGCGTGGGACAATCCAGCAGATTTCAAAAAATGCATTGCCACCCTCTCTTGAGAGTGTCTTGCAAATTTCTGAGCGCCAACTCTGACTGCTCGTAGTCCGATGCCTATTTCACGCATATTCCATTTGTCTCAGCCTTTAGAGGAACGTCGATATTGCTACTTCCACGATATTGAACAGTCGAATTCGGAACAATGTGACCGTGATCCGCATGATGCGGGAAACTTCGGCCTGCCGTTGGCGACGCCAAGACTTCAAACATTACGCACCGAGCAACGGTATCGATCGTATCAGTGTTATGACTGCCAACCCACACTCCGATCGTGTAGCGACCTGGAATAAGCGGTGGTAAGTCCACCTGAATCGCCAAGTTATGTATCTTTCGGAAGTCCTTAATGAAACGATCCAACGTAGGCAACGCCTGCATCACAGGGTTGCCGGCACTATCCGCAATGTCAAAAGCGATAAAGGCGGGCAAGTGGCTCGAATTTGATGCAAGAGCAACATCAATATTGAGCCCCATGGAAGGCTGCCTTCCAGTCAATTCGCAAGACACTTGTTCGATAGTCAGCGCTCCAGAACCAAGTCCTTCCCTTCGCCAAACTCGGTCGTCTGCAGCCATACCAGCGGACAGATACTCCGACATGATAGACTCCACCGGACCGACATTCACTAGACGACCCGCTTTGAGCAGTATTGCCGACGAGCAAAGTGTCTTAACCGCACTCATATTGTGACTCACAAACAGCACGGTTCTGCCCGATGTTGCGACATCCTTCATCTTATCCAAGCATTTCCGCTGAAACTCCGAATCACCTACGGCGAGCACTTCATCTACAATGAGGATCTCCGGATGAAGGTGGGCGGCGACTGCAAAGGCAAGCCTCACATACATTCCGCTGCTGTAGCGCTTTACAGGTGTATCAAGAAACTTCTCTACGCCGGCAAACTCAACGATTGCCGAGAACTGTTTAGATATTTCGGCCCGACGCATGCCAAGGATAGCTCCATTGAGATAGATGTTCTCTCGTCCAGTCAACTCAGGATGAAATCCAGTGCCTACCTCAAGCAGACTGCCAACACGGCCAAAAAGGTCGATTTCCCCATTGGTCGGCTCCGTGATTTGACTTAGGATTTTGAGCAAGGTGCTTTTTCCCGCTCCGTTTCTTCCGATCACGCCAACAACGTCGCCACGCTTGATGTCAAACGTGACGTCCTGCAGTGCCCAAAATGTTTCGGTTTCACGCTTGGCGAAGGGATGCCGAAGCCGATGTAGCAATGTTTCGGTCAACGTCGAGTGCTTCACCTCGTTGTGCGTAATCGTATAAGACTTTGACAGCCCCCGTACGGAAATTGAAATGTCACTGTTCATCATTCTAATCTTGCCTACCTTATTAAATCACGTCTGCAAAACTTCTCTCCATACGCTTGAAAGCAAACGCACCCAGCGCAAACATGATCACCCCTATTGCGGCAGAGTAGGCGATGTTCGCCAGCGACACCGAAGTGCCACCGACTAATGACCATCTGAAACACTCCATCACACTGGCGAGCGGATTGAGGTTGTAAATCCATCGGAAATTTTCAGGCACACGAGACACAGCGTATATTACCGGGCTCGCATACATTAAGAACTGAAGAGCAACAGGCAGAATGTATTGTACATCGCGGTAAGTTACCGTCAATGCCGCCATGAGAAGTCCTACTCCAATCGCAAATAGTAGTATCAACATCAGCCAGACCGGAAGCAGGAGAAAGCTCAATCCGATAGGAACCCCGTAAATCGCCAGCAACACAAACATCATTATCAGCGCAACCGCAAAATCCAAAAGTGACGAAAGCACGGTGGAAAGGGGAAGAATGAGTCGGGGAAAATACACTTTTGAAATCAAGTGCGCATTCCCAACCAAGCATGAACTAGCCTTAGCCAGGGTTCCGCTAAATGCGTTCCAGCCCAACATGCTCGCATAGGTGACGAGAAACATTGGCCCGTCACTTGGCATCTTCGCAATCGTCCCAAGGACGAAAGACAAAATGCCAGCAGCCATCAGAGGCTGGAGAATCACCCATACGACTCCAAGTGCTGTCTGCTTGTAGCGCAGCCTGACGTCGCGGGCGGCGAGAGTGAACAGCAAATCTCGATACTGCCAAACTTGCGCAAGATTCAGCGCCTGCCAACCGGACATGGGGCGGATTCGCAGGTGCGGTATCACCTCCGATTGGCCACTATATGGAATCCCTGTCGCAATCATGAATCAACGTTTCTGGCGCTTTGCCCTTGGCCTTTGCATTCTCCAAAGACTTGTCTCTGCCTATTTGCTGGCGTGAGCGCCAGCCTTGCGAATTTACACGGTTTGAGTGAACTGAATTTCATTTTTGCAGGCTACCGCCATCCCTTGATGCCTCGGTTTTCCAACCAAAGCCTCAAGTTATTCCGATCTTT
>JBEBHM010000049.1:0-20184 GCA_040080875.1 Pirellula sp. | reverse complement strand
TTGATCAGTTTGATAACCCAGCGCGGATCCAGATCGATGCAGAAGCAAATGCCGCCGCGAAACTGGCACAGATGCTCGATGGCAAGCCTGAGTCGACGCGGACCGGATGGACCGAGCATCAACCAATTGGCCCCCTTGGGGAAATAATGATCGGGCAACGTGGCGCTAAAGTTCTCATAGTCGATCCGAAAATCGTCGATGACCATTCGACTCTTCGGTATACCGGTCGTGCCGCCTGTCTCAAACACATACGTAGGCTTGCCCTTGAGACCGTTTGGAATCCAACGTTCGATTGGTCCACCGCGAAGACACTCATCTTCGAATTCAGGAAACTTTCGAATATCATCGAAGCCTTTGACTTCCTTTATGGGATCAAACTTGAGCGAGGCCTTTTGCTCCAGCCAAAACGGGCAGCCAGTCGAGTCGTGAAAGTGCCATTGCACCGATTCATAAGCTTGCTTGTCGAGTTCTTTTTTGGCGGCAGAGATTTGTTCGGTGGTGGCTAACCAGGCGGGAGTAGAAACTGTCATAGAGCGAATGTGATTGAAAAACGCAGGGGAAATGAAACACGAACCTGTCATAAACCGAATACTTGGGCCTATTGTAACCGAATTTTGAACCCTGCAAACTGACTTAATCTTCGCCAACGTAGCAGCGTATCTCCGAGACGCTGGTACTCGATATTTGCGAAAACTCGCTGCTTGGATTCCAATTCAACGTAACCGCTTCCAATTCAAGGTAACTGCAGGTTTGCAATGCAAATCCTTGCTGGGGATAAGAGTTTCAGAGGCCATTACGTCCGCCTCGGAGATGCGGACCTACAAAAAACGCGCCCAGGAACGTCTCATATGGGGCCACTAGTCCACGCAACAAATTTTTGAACAACCTTCCTGTATTTACGGCAATGAACGAAGAACGAACCTCCAAGGGCTGCTTATTCTACTGCCTGCTCGCCATGCTGATTGGACCGTTTGCGTTGGGGCTCGCCATGGTGGGAGCCTGGTTTGTTCGCGAAAGTGTCGCGTCGAGTCGACTCGCCGCACGCGTCGCGGTTCTGAAAGCAAACGGCTTGCCAGTGGACGACGCCACCATGAAGTCCTATTACGATGCTCGAACTGATCCGTCCGACTCGAACGCTTGGAATAATATTTTCGCAACCATTTCGAGCCCCGAATTCACGCAAGCATCAGCCAAAATGCCTTACCTCGGCAATGTTCCCGATGTACCAGGTAACGGCGAATGGGAGAATGAGACAGAGGTCCGAGGATTTCTCCACGACTGGAAACAACTTCACGATCAAGTGACGAGCCTGACGAAAAATGCGCATGTCGTTCGATTCCCGATTCAATTTGACTCAGTGAACACACTACTGCCGCACGTTCAACAGTCGAGAACTGTCGCGAGATTGATCAAGTTGTATGGACAAGTCGCATTGCGAGATCGCGACTCGAAAAGAATTCGCGAAGCTGTCGAAGCTTTGATGGAAGTGAGCTGGCTAGCGAATGAGCATCTGCTCATCTCCGATTTGGTGAAGATGGCAATTGACTCGATGAGCATAGGCCTTCTGAAACAAGCACTCGAACAGGATGCGATTGAGACCGCCGATTTGGAAAAGCTACTACCTTTAATTCAGTCCTCGAAAGATGTTTCCGCCGCTTCTTGGAAGGCAATGTTTGTGGCTGAGCGTGGGATCGCCTTGCCAGCGTACAAGAAGATGCCGATGGGGCGCTCATCCGATGCTAACTACTACTTAGACATGGTCGAATCCTACATGGAGGTCCCCACCGATGGCATTGACAAGTTTCGCACGGAGGTCAAAAAACGCGAGGCAATGTTTCTGAACAAGGCAAACGCAAGTTGGCTGTCCCAAATGGACTCTGTCGTAACCCAGTTGGCAGCTTCCAATTTGTCATCGGTTGCCGAAGCATTTGTTCGTGTGGCAGTCGAACACCGCATTGCCACGCTGGCGATAGGTATTAGACTTTTCGAAGACAAGCATGGAAAACTGCCGATGTCGCTCGCGGAGTTGTCTGAATTCTCCATCGATTCGCGGGACCTTTTGCCAGTTGGAAAGAAACCGTTTGGTTACCGGGTGCAGAACGATGGGGCGATACTTTGGGGATTCGAACTGAAAGAAAACGAAATTACTCCGGATGAGCCGCCCATCTTGAGCAGCGAACCGACTGACACCATTGACAACAGGTGGATTTGGAGTCTAAAGTCGATTCGATGACTGGCAATCGAGTAGAATTGGGGCTTCGTGATATTCGGGTGCTGTGCAATTGCGCCATGCCGCTCAGAGTTGCGGAGCAACTCTGCTACTGCGCTACGCAGATACTTAACACGCTACGCAGAGTTGCGGAGCAACTCTGCTACAAAGGAGATGAACTGTGAGCCTATTCGACCGCCGGCGTTTTACTCAGTCGATGATCGGTGCTGCGACCGTGGTAAGCTCTCGCGATGCACTTTTCGGCGGCTTCCATCGAACGCCTCGGATTCTACTGAGATCGTCTTGGCAAACCGTCAACATTGGAGATATCGCTCACACCCCCGGTGTCCTTCGATTGCTTGAAACCCATGTTCCAGACGCGGAAATTCGGTTATGGCCGAGCAAACTCGATAACGGTGTAGAGGATATGCTTAGGGCTAGGTTTCCAAAACTGCAAATCGTTGAGGGGAGCGACGCACTTAAGACGGCCTTCGATGAATGCGATTTCTTGTTGCACGGTTCGGGGCCATCGCTCGTTGCCGAAAAAGATGTGGTACGGTGGGTGGAAGCGACCGGAAAGCCCTTTGGTGTGTACGGAATCACCCTTTCGAGGACCCAATCTTCGGCGACACAACCGACCGTTGCAGCAACCTTCGCAAAAACCATCGATCTGCTTAGCAAAGCCCGCTTTGTTTTCTTCCGCGATTCGGTTTCGATGCAGCTAGCGAAAGACCACGGTTGTGCGTGCCCCACGATGGAGTTTGCGCCCGATGGCGCTTTCGCTACCGACCTTCGCGACGACGCTCGTGCATCGACCTTTTTGGAGCAGCATGGACTTGAGCCAGGACAGTTCATGTGTTGCATTCCTCGACTTCGATATACGCCGTACTGGACTGTGCCTAGCAAGAATGCCAAGTTTGACGAAGTAAAACACGCTCGCAACGAGTCCTTGAAAGAGCATGACCATGCTCAACTACGGCAAGCAATCGTCGAGGTCGTGCGGTCGACGAATCTCAAGGTTCTGGTGTGTCCCGAAGATCAAACGCAGATGGCGGTCGGCAAAGAACTGCTATTCGAGCCATTGCCCGCAGACGTCAAAGCTCGAACCGTGTGGCGATCGAATTATTGGTTGACCGGAGAAGCGATCAGCACGTATGTTCGAAGCGTAGGGCTTTTCGGAAATGAGATGCACAGTCCCATCATGTGCATCGGCAATGGTATTCCTGCGATCGTATGCCGTTGGGCCGAGCAAACATCCAAGGGCTTTATGTGGCGAGACATCGGACTCAATGAATGGCTGTTTGACTTAGACAACGAAAACGATTTACCTCGAATCGTGCCAGCAGTCTTGTCGATCGCCCAGAATCCCCAGGCAGCTCAGAATCGAGCTCAAAAGGCCAAGCAGTTGGTAGAGGAACGCCAGCGAGATACCATGGCAATCTTGGCCAAAGAGCTAGCACGTTAGTTTTCCGCCGCTTTTTTCACAGGTTGGCGATGACCTCGTTTCCCGACTGAAGCGCCGCCTTGAAGTCAGCCCGCCTCCCGTCGAGTCAATTGTTCCAGTTCAATCGCGGAAATCGCCGAATCGACTCCGCTAGTAGATCGTTTTGCGGCCAACTTATGGTTGCCGCTTGTTCAGCACGATTTGGAGTCTTAATGTTTACTTTACAGACCGCTATGATTTACTGCCCAGCTTTAGCGAGATTTGCGACGTAAAAGCGCGCCGATATAAGCCAAATGCTTTGCAACGGTCTAAGGCATCTTGAGGTTGTTCAAGCATAGCCATCAGAGCCGGGGGGAGGCAGGTAAACCACCGAAGCTCATCGTAGCCTCCTTCCAGAAGGCCCCCATGTCGGGCATCAGGAAGCGCAAGTCTAAGGCCGCGTATCATCGAGTAGAAAGAGCTAGGTAGATTGCCAAGTCCGCCAAGTGGGTCACCCATCGCTGAGTCGAGTCCGACCGACCACAGTATCAAATCCGGGCTGAATTCCAATATTTTGGGAAGTACCTCCCCAAGAAATCGCTCCATAATCGCATGAGGCGTCTGCTCTCCTTCGAATTCGATGGACACGATGTTTGGCCCAATTCTCATTGGATGGGCTTCAAATCCCCAGTCGCTGTCTGGGCGCGAGTATGGGTACTCATTACCAGAATTTAGATATCGGTCACGACAGGCATCATATTGACCATCAGTAAACCGTTGTCGACTTTCGTCGTAAGGAGAACGATACGAAATATCGATCAACAGTGTGTCCGGCTGGTGAGCCAAAACATCTGCGGATCCATTGCCGCGATGATGATCGATAGTCCTGTATGCACGCGCTTCGCCGACCACCTCGTGGCATTGATCTTTAGAGAGGCCGCGACGATTAGCGGAACGCGTCAAGCATTTCAATGTCACTTGCGTTCGAGAGAACAATAACAGATTCCGCTACTAGTTGCCTAATCAACTTGACCGTAGATCATCTGGGGTCGCGCTTAACCTAGTGGCCGTCGAGCCTGGCAAGGAATTGTTCAATAAGGCCTTCTGGTGCTTTGACTACATGTTCGGGGCCCGGAAACCCGCCGCTTTTGACATCGTTGATATAGTCACGAAATCCTTCGACTCGCTCCACTTGCATCGCCTGTTCCATCTTGAAGAGGTTTCGATACTGTTTCGTGTGTCGTGGATAAGGTGGAGCATGATTGCCCAAGATATCTTCGGCAAACATGAATTGAATGTCACCGCCACTACCCGCACCAATCGACGAAGTCACCAAGCAAGTGCGACTGGAAATCTCCTTAAGCAGCTCGGCCGGTACGACTTCAACTTCGACGGCCCAAGCGCCTGCTGCTTCGAATGACTTAATCTGCTCGAACACCCAGATGGCCTCGTCCATGGTCTTTCCGACCGCCTTGAGTCCACCTGTCCATGTGCTCAAGCGGGGTACCAGTCCAGCATGAGCTTGAACAGGAATACCGACGCTAGAAACAGCCCGAATGAATTCGGGTCCCCATTGGCACATGATTCCATCCGCACCGGCTTCCATTGCGTCGAAGCCCGCTCGGACCGCTTCCTGCACCGTCGCAACCTTTGTCAGACCGATGCAAAATGTCATGAACGTATTCGGGGCAGCTTTGCGAATCGCAATGGCGCTGGCCGGATTCCTTGGATCAAATTTGACTTTAAGCGTATCGATTCCTGCCTCTTCCGCTGCCGCTGCCTCGCTTGTCGTAAAGGGCATCGTCTCAGTGAGAACCGTCTTTCCCTTCAAGCTTTGAAGGTGCTTGATGGTGTAATTGCGAGTGCCATATTCCCCACCCAACGTCATGATCCGGTGTAGCCCACGTTTGTGTGCATCTCTAGGGGGTAACGTGCTAAAGGTCGGTGCATCTGGCTTCATGGGTTTGATCTTCTGCTCCAGGCAGAGATTCAGGTTCAAGGAGTTGGCTTCAATAGCCGGCTTGGGAATCGACAATCTCAACCTAACTCAATGGTAACCGCGATTGAGCGGCCATGCTACTCATTCAAGAGTTCGGAATTATAGAACGGGGACGCAGCGAACTAATACGTTTCTGCACATCGGACCTCGTGGGCTCACCTACTTGATTGGGATCTTTTTCGAGTTGCTGAGAAGGAGCGGAGGCAGAATTCTATCCAGAGCCATTTTCTCCGGTGTTGAGCTATGAAAAGCGCACCGATTTCCGACGGCGTTTCACTTTGACGGGGATCTATCCCTCGAATGTATCATCGTCAAGTTGGATTATGATCGCCCGCGACTCGAATTCGATGATCCATTCGGACGTCAGTTCGGACCCAAGCACCCTTCGCTTTAGATTTTGTTTCGAACCACAGCCAAGTCGTTAACCGAATGATACCACTTCGAGAGACTTTCGGTTTGAAGAGACATAACAGGACGGTTCGTCCCGTGGTACGACCGTCGACCTCAGTCGGACCTGGACTTAGCATTTTGAAACGCTTCCGTAAGCGCTAGACACGGCCGGTTGAAAGGAATGAGCTATGGAGTGTTAACCAGTGTGTCGGTGGTTCGAGTCCTCCCGGGGGAGCTTTCTCGTCAGGTATACACACCAGACGGGATTCAGTTAACGAAACGGGAACGTCATCCTCTTGGATGGCGGTCCCGTTTGTCGTTTCAGGGCAAGGATTTCCGTCAATCGGAAGCGTCTCCGGGCCAGCGGCCCCCCAGTCGAAACCGCGATCAGGACAGACTTCCGGGAAAAGACGCATCGCGTACGTGCCAGTCTTTCCCTTGGCGTCAGTCGCGTGCAACTCTACGACTTCGACGTAATGGCGAATAAGCTGCGTTTTTTCCTCGTCGGTTGCGGCATCCAAAAGCTCGCCCACATCTCCCCAGTTGCGGATGAACGCCTTGGCGTCATCGCTGACGCGCTCCAAGGGCTTCTGTCTTTTTTCGAGCTCCAAAAGCTGCTTTTTGAGTCCGCGTTCCTCGGTTTCGAGTTGGCTAAGTTCCGTTTCGATACTCGAGAGTGCATTCACACCACGCTTTTTGAGGACTTCGACAAGTCGTCCAATATCAGCTTTAGTCTTCTGATGCTGCCTTCGAAGGATATCCTCAGTTTGCCGCAATTTCTCGGATTCGGAATCCAAGCATGCGAGCGCTCGCTCGACGATTTTTTCACGTGCTTCGGCTCTACGGCTGATTTCCCGAATACGTCCCAGTACGGCTGGCTCAAGTGCTTCCGCTGGCACTCTTGGTGCACTGCAAGAATACTTACCACCTTCGTGAAGCTGACGCGTGCAGGAGTAATAGTAATGCGTCCGACTACGGCCAGGTGATGAGTATCCAACCATGTGGGCACCGCAGGAACATCGAAGCACACCGGTGAGTAAATAATGCCGACCTTTGGGTTTCACCTTGAGTCCGGTTCGCCGACGGGCCGTCTCTGCGAGTTGGACTTGAACTCTGTCAAACTGCTCCTTCGTTATGATCGGTGGGTGATTGCCGTCGTGGACCGCTGCACCCCAACGGATTTGTCCAATGTAAACCGGATTTCTCAATATTCCGGTGACCTTCTGCTTTGCAAATAAGTTACCGCCCCGTTGCTTGCCCGACCGCGTTGTATAGCTTGGATAGCGTATTCCGTTGTCGCTGAGTCGTCGGGTGACTGCACCCGATGAACCGAGCTCCTCGAATCCATCAAATATTTGCCGAACGAGCACTGCAGCATCGTCGTCGATCTCCAATTCACCGGGCTCATTCGGTTTCGATCGATAGCCAAGAATGTGTCCACCGTTCCAGAGCCCTCGTTCCGCCCTGTCTCGCATGATCGAGAAAGTTCGTTCGGCGGTCATGCTTCGTTCAAGTTGAGCGAAGACCATAATAATCTGGAGCATCGCCATGCCGGCAGGAGACGAGGAGTCAAACTTTTCACGAAGCGAAATAACATCCACGCTGTGCTCTGCAAAAAGCGCCCAAAGGTCGACAAAGTCTTTTAGACTTCGTGTGATGCGGTCGAGCTTAAAGCAGATGACGACATCAATGTTGCCTGCCGCAATATCGCGTTTCAATCGCTGCAACTGTGGCCGGTTCTGGTCCTTTGCCGACTTTCCTGCGTCGATGTAGAACTCTAGTGAGCCGACATCCCAATTTTCACGACGCGTTCTAAACTCAACTTCCTGTTCGATCTCGTTTTGTTGGGCAGTTAGGCTGTCGCCTTCATTGACTTGACGCTGTGACGAGACTCGCACATAGCCTGCGATACGAAGCGGTCGGATTTGCTTCAATTTCCCCTTCGACTTCATCTTCACACCTCGAAACCTTAGGACGTGGATTGGTCTTCCGCTTCGTTCATTGTATCGACTGGTCGTGTTTCGGAAATTGATCCGCCAGCAAGTCTCGCGAGAATCGAAGCAATCAGTTTCTGCCGCTCACTGTTTCGAGTCGACGGATCTAAGTTTGCGAGAGGGTGGTTCTCGTTTGATGCAAGATCCGTATGTAAACGAAGAATCACACCGGTCGGTGAACGCGTTCGCCGTCGGGGCTCTTCCGCGCGGGGCGACCTTTCCGAATGTGATTTTTGTGATGCCATGGATTGGATGATCTGATGGCACATCGAAAGTCATGCCATCATTCAAAATGCTCAGTGATTACTCTGCGGTTGATAGTTGGTGTCGGAACGAATACCAACGTGTAGAACGCTAACATTCAGTCCACGATTTATTGAGCTTTGGCGCATCTGTCTTGTTGTCGGTTTTGGCAATGCGATACACAGATTCTGTGCACATAGTGATGGTCTGACGCGATGCCATAGCCGACAGCTTTTCACCTAAAAGAGCATTCGCTCAACCTGATTGCCAAAAACCGTCCATTGGGAATTCGGTAACTCCCGTCTGCCAAACAACTCCAAATATGGCCCAGGACTCACCCGTTCGATAATTTCGCGAACCGCATAGGGCTTCTCGCTATGGCGTCGACGCTTGATAAGAGCCCAGCTTCTTTGCGCGTTATCAAGAAACGGTAGCCTGCCCTTTATGGCAAACAGTAGGAACTCATGTGAAACGCGCCAGTAGTTCCCCATCCCCATCTGTGGCTTGACCCAGACAAAACACGAACGGTAACTAAAACCCCAAGCATCGATGACTTCGAAAGCAATGGGCAGCAATGGATTTGTTACCCAAAGGTGTAGATGACAATCAATCGCGGTTAGTTCTTTGATTGGCAAACTACAGAGCTTTTCCAAACTCATAGTCTGGTAATGATTTTCTGCCGCTCCGCGCGCTGCTGTATTTGCATATTCCCATGGTGGGTCTGCATAGATTGTCGAGAATCGAGCACCGGAGCTAACTAGTTCATTCAAATCGGTAACGATATTAGGCATGCGATTGCATTGCCCAATATCGGCCCCGACTTTTAGAATCTCTCCCTCCGATGCTCGGTTCAATTCATCATCCTCCTTATTCGCCTTCGCTTCCCCCGTGGATGAAAATCCACGAGTATGCAAGGTCGATGACCAATGGCTGAACCGGGAGATCATCGCGACCGAAGTGCATTGCTTCCTTCCAGACGACACCATTGCGAAACAGCCGACAAACCGTCACGTTCTGTTGAGCCCCGGAGCGAGTCTGGTTTTTCCAGATGCAGGCTTTGATCAATCCAAAGGGAATCTCATGAACTCGCTGCTTCTGCATCGTCAGCCTCCATTCCCGCGCTAACGGGATAGCTGCTGAAGTCTCGACCAGCCATGGAGCTATACACTGTCCAACCGCTGATCGGCTTCTGACCGAAGAGGTGCAAATACGGACCAGGGCTAACACGCTCAATCAGCCTGCGGATGTTGTCGGGCGAATTGCCATCTGGTTCACGGCACGCTCGCATCCAGCTATTCATCCCGCGTTCCATCAGCGGCAGGCCACCGCGAACACCGAGAAGCAGATACTCGTGAGCTTCCACCCAATAATTCCCTGGACGCCCAAGGGTATTGAGGCAGATGAGTGCTCCCTTGAAGGTAAATCCCCAAGCTTCCATCACTGCTTTTGCAGCAAACAGCGAGTCATCCGTAGCCCACATATGCAGATGGCAGTAGTCTTCAACCAAGGACGGAATCGGCAACTGGCTGAACGCGGTTACGAACAGTTCGTTGCCCTCACCAATCATCCAAGGTGGGTCTGCATAGACACATGCGAATTTTCGTCCCTGCCGCAATAAATCGCCTACGCTTCGTAAAACAGTGCAATTCTCCTCAGATACAAAAGGCTGGGAAATTGGCGATACGCCAGGAACAGTGATTTCACCGGCAAACGCAACGCCTTTAGTGGCCCTTGTTACTGTCGTCGTGGCATTGGAAGCATCGGTAGAGCAAGTATCACTTAATGGTAGGCTTATCGGTTGGGTAGGCTTATCGTGCATAAGACGGCCTTTGGTTCTTCCTTCAATTTTATTGAGTTGCGGACTATCTCTGCCCGTTGTTTGTATTGCGTGAGCGACTAGTCTCTTTTGGTTGATTTATGATCCAGTTGTGCGCTTCATCGAGCACGTGCCGCATAACTGGAATGTCTTCTGCATTGAAACGAGTCGACTCAACCCACCTGTCGTCATTCCGAACCAGCCTGCACACTGAAACAACATGCTGAATCGCTGTCCCCTTGCGAATACTGCGGATAGTTGCGACGATTTGACCAACCCTTATTTCGTGTGTTCGGAGGCGGTTCATTGGAGCTTCCTACGAGTGCGATTCTCGCTCTTAGTTATTTCATCAAGCTTGTTGACCAAACTCTGCAGCGTGCTGCGTTGATGAGAATCAATACAGCCGTCGGCGAGTATTTCAAAGCCAATGACTTGAATGAGTTTTGCAACATTCAATAGATCGCTGGGGTGAAGCCAATTGGAAACCGAGCCAGTTGCAAAATCCGTTCGATGGATATTGAAGCTGTATCGCCAACCGGTCAATTCATCGCCCGTTTTATAAAGCGCAGATGAAAGCGGTCCAGCTCCTATCATTGCGTAGGGCTTATGCCCATTCGTTGCTTCTTCCAAAATTTTGTTACCTCTAATCGTTGACAAATGCTCGAAAGAGAGTGCGACTGGAAAACCAGTCGCACTCAAAAAAACATGACTCAAAACCAATTACTCCGAAGAACTGTTTCAGTACTCCGTTGTTAGCAGAACGGTCGTCTTTGATCGGTCATGCTCTGTGATAACGTAGAAAGCTGTTCCGTTATCTGCATGGTATCGCGATAGCAATCGGAATCCATGTTGCAGACTGAACGCGTTTTCTTGCTTATCCTCATCACACAAATCACCCCAATCCCCACGTGTATGTCGCACGAACGCCTTCAGCACGTCTGCTTGCGTCAATTCTGACATTGCACCCTGGGTAATGACCATTTCGCCTAATGGAAACGATGAACGCATTTCAAATCGCAACCGTTGCATTTGACCTCCTTGTTGTCAGATTGGCAGGTTGCACCTGCCAACATGCGTTGAATGCAATAAGCTATTCTTGGTTCCCCTTTCGGTTAGCTTCTCCATTTACTACGCACCAACCGAACGCCATTTCAGCCGCCTTAGAAACAAACAGCAGATCATCGCGTCGAAACGATGTTGTCTCCTTGAATGTTTCGCCTTCCTTGTACTTGCGGCTTACTTTAACTGTGAACCATGACTCGCCTTTGTCTGATTCGTTCTTCCATATTGCTGCATGGATACCATTCCCTACAGAAATTCGTTTCACTGGTTCGTTTGCCATGCTTCCTCCTTGTGCGACTTGCGCACGTTGCTTGTCGTTTGCTTGCAGGCCATCCTGCCTTGCCCACGACCAATTACTCGTTAAGGAGCAGTCTGAGCCCAAATGGAATCAGACTGCTTGTTCACTACCGTATCGCTACAACCGCTGTTTGCATCGCGTTTGTCCAATAAGACAACACGTTGAACGGCAGGTAGTCGCGAGGACACCATCGAGAGAAAATGCAGCCGATATAGGTCTGCTGACCCTGGCTGATTTTCTCGAGTCTGCGCACGTTTTCGAAGTTGTTTTGGATTTCATAAAGCTCGAGCTTTCCAAATACTCCGCAACTGTGCAGTTCAAGTGCTCGAAGCAGAATACTGGAGGGAATGACTTCCCAAGTTCCTGGCTCGAACACCACCTTTCCTAGCTCAAACAATGGCCCGCTAGCACAAATCGTGACCGGCAATCGTTCTAAGCTTTGACATCGAATGTGTGTTGATACTGCTTGTAGGTCCATACTCCTCATTACTAGTGTTGTGTTGATAAACGCCTGGAAGCCAGGCCGCGATAAAGTGCTCGAATGGTCGCTCCTGAGCGTGGAGCCTATTCAACTGCTTGCGGGCAATCGATTAGTGCTGACCGGGTTCAGAGACGCTTGTGTCGTTGCCGTTGCTGCGGCTAACAAGCGCATAGAGGCCCTGGTATGGCTTGCACGCTTAGCGAACTGAAAAGGGAAACCAGAAAAATTGTCTTCGGTTTGAGTTAAGGATTTCGTGGACCGAGAGTCCCGCTGCCAATCACTCGCCGCTGCGTTCGACCCACCATGGGGACAGGAAGTGGTAACGGGACTGCATTCGTATTTGGTGTAGCGGAGACCGATGCTGCTGGGAGCAAAGTGGTCTGAGCCGCTTGTCCAACGATTACTGATTGAGCTGTTTGGGCAGGCCAAGGAGCGGAGCAGCGCCGCAGGTACTCGGTGCTCGTCAAATGAAAATCGGCTTGTGCAACGAACGGAATACCGTTGTATTGAGCGTAGCCATCGTTGTTGGTTATCCGAACGATGTACTGCCCGCGCTCACTGGATACCCTCGATATCGTTGTCGCATCATACCTATCCACCAATACCTCTTGCTTGCTCACGCGCCTGTTGCCTTGCGCGTCAAACGCTTCTGCGTGGAGATGATCGATGTACTTACCACCCAGCCGTTGAATTTGATCAATCGCATCGCGTCCAGGTGCATTTAGCCACATCTGAATGGCCGTATTGCCTTCAACAGTTGGGACAAAGTTGTTTTTTGCCGTCTTTAAATCGTCGACCGTTTGATTTAAGAGCAACACGGTGATACCCAGAGATCTTGCTTGCCGAAGCGCCAACTGCAACACGCCAGGCGCAACCATCTGCTGAAACTCATCAATCACGAGTAACAGATTGCGTTTGCGAAGTTTCGCAGAGGTTGCGGCCGCTAGGATTGTTCCCAATACCACTCGACTGATCTCGGATGCTCCGATTGGCGAAATGAGAGGATTGAGGCCCCAATACGCCAGTCCTTGCCTGGTAAATAGATCACCGATATCCAATGCTGCGTCTCGGGCAGTTTGCGAATGCTGCGACGTGGGATTGAACATCTCCACCGCTTTCAATCTACGGATGATCAGAGCTGCTTGCTCACCGTCTTTTTTGACACTCTTGCTTAAATCATGGGGAAGGGCATGCGCTAACTCATAGGTGATACGATCGTGTAGCTCTTGATAGCCAGCGATATTTGGGTACTTATGATTAACGTAGTCTAAGACCGTGTAGGTTGCGTCGCTGAACCAAGACTCACCATAGTCGCGACTGAAGCCAATTCCCATTGCCGAAAGATGAACATTAGTTTTCTCTACTGGAGCTAGAAGCTTCCAGAACTTATGTTCAAAGGGAGAACAGAATTGCGTTGCCCAGCCACTACGATTCGTGAAGTACCAGGTTGGGAGGTTTAGCCCTGCAGCGCTCGTAGCTGAAGCTAATTGGGTATAGTACAGCTCAAACGAATCCGCCTTCAGATCCATGCAACCAACGCTATAGCCGCGACGGATGAACTGTTCGAGTACGAACATCAACAGCGCGGTCTTACCTGCGCCAGTTGCACCAGCGATCCACCAATGAGAATTTGCAGTTTTAAGGGTGGCTAGTATTGGTGACGAATCCGCTACAACTTGACCGAGAAAAAGGCTATCGCGTTCGATAGTGTTTGCTGAATTCGATACGTCGTTCTGAAAGTCGGACCAATAATTTGCAAGGCTGGCGGATCTAAGTAGTCCTCCTGCTTTTCCCAAGATTGGAAAGCACCATATGAATAGACCTAATCCTAGGACGAGGATTGGTGTGCAATGAGCGAAAACGATACCCAGTAACAGTTCGATGGGTCCAAGGTAGCTGATGTGTGCCAACTGCAATAAAATGAAGTGCGGCAACGTGATTGTAATGAGCGTTACCAGCGCCGCCGAGCTAATCAATCGCACCCAATGGTACCCAGCAGGGCTTTGAAAGATCCCTGGGAGGCGATGGTCATCAATGTTGTATTCGAACCAGCATTCGATGGCATTCCAAAAGTCTGCGATCTTCGGTATGGGTGTCACATTAGCTGGTATGACACATGATTGGCGGAAACTCGCTGCCACCGAAGCAGGAATCGGTGCTGCTAGACAGTACTCCGTATAGTGTTTGCGGAATGAAGGGATGAACCACGCAAAGTGTCCGGCAACCATAAGAATTGCAACGAGCGTGGGTGAGCTTTGCCAGAAGAAAGCAATTACAAAACACCCCAAAATGATCCAATGAAAACGCTTGAACGATGCAAGCAACTGAATCACCATAGCAATTGCTAACATGACAACGAACGGCAGGTACCCATGCAGCGGTGAGATTGATGTTGAGCCAAAAAATATGGCGAGCAGCTTCGTGGCCAGCGGAAGCAGAGCAATTCCAACCAAAGTTGCTACGGCGTAGCAAGCGTAGCCTCGAGGATGGCTGCTCTTCACTCGCCAATTGCGTGACAATGGCTCCGTTGGCAATTTGCTCGAATCGACAGGATTGCCGAATGCGGTTCGTGGACCTGTTAATGACACAATCGCACCTCGTCTAAAGTAAATTGCAAAGGTCTGGGTAATCGAGTACCAAGAAGCTGGGATACCAGGGGTTCTCTGTAAAAGCGGCAACCAAGCTATCTCGGCGTTCCGCGGTCGTTGTGACCGTCACGAGCATGAACTGATCTTCATCGATCAATTTCGCAAACTCCTGACAGTCCCGCAGAGAGTGAACCTGTCGTAAATGTTTGCGAACAACTTGCTCAGGAAACTCCGACATTTCAACATGGACCATTGCCAAGCGCTTAGCAGCTCCCTCCACCACCCAGCAGAATGGTTGGCCAAGAAACGGCTTAGGAAACCACGGATATTGACTGACGATCTCTTCCGGAAGTAGCCTACGACGTACGACATCACCCAGACAGCAAAATGCAAGCGTGCCTAGGTCGATGGGCAATACCTGTTCCCCGCGTGGCATCGCCTTGCTTCGCGGTGCACCAAAGTGCCTTACACTCCGCATTCCAAGTGTGTAATAGAACGTTCGGTGCGCAAGCCGATGTCGCGCCAGGTAGCCTGCATTGACCAACCGCGTGGTGATTTGACTGACTGCGTTGATCGACTTAGTGGGCAAGAAAAGTCGGTGCAGCGCAGGCGGCGTGGTTAGCCCCATGCGATGTGTGTGCCGCAAAATATCGTTGTCGCGACGAACTGGCAACGTTGGGTTGAATGACTCGATTATCATGAGCTACATAATCCAATAGGGTCTCTGTTTTAACGCTTCGTGCAGCGCTTCGAAGCGAGACTTGGGATAAGTTCCGGCGAACTCGACTGCGATGATTACTTCTCCAGTGCGAGGATGTACAAAATGAGCATCTTCGACTTTTTCACCAAAGCCTCGATCACCAGAAAACATGCTCTCACCAATCCAGCACCGCTGCGTAAACAGCGGCCAACGGCGAACAGCAAATAGAAAGGCCTCAGTCACTCCTAAATCGTGAGTAGATTGAGACCGTTTCAGTCGCACAGCACGGCAGTTGGCAAACTGTGCGTGCGTCAAATTGGTTGCCATAAAAGCCGTGCTTATCACCGGTGGAGTTTCCCGAAATCGCTGCTTTGCGATGTACGAAAGTTTTCCAAAGTTTGGAATTGGCATTCCGGGTGACCAACAGCAGAGTGGCTTCTCAATTGGCGGTAACCTTCTAGCCAGAACCCGGGCTTCTACGAGAAACCCTGAGTTTGTCAGCATCTTGAGTGAACGTAATGCATTGGTTGTTGGCACATCCCACCAGCTCGCGAGCTGGTGGGGGGTAATGAGGCGAATCGACTGCGACATCGCCCGTAGAAGATTCCAATTCCTAGTGGTGCTGATCACGGTGATTTACTTCATTCGGCACTGTGGAAATCGAAGTAGGTCGAACTGGCGTCGGTTCTCGTGCGAAGACAATCACATCGGCCGTACGGAACTGCAGAACATTGTTTGAGTCCAGCCAGCTCATATACGGCGTAATTGCCTCTGCAACGGTATCCACGTCTTGCGCAGCAGTTGCTCGCCGTTTTCCAATGACTCTATGGAGATTAGGATCAATGGCTGTACCTGCATGAATCTCCACCAATTGCACGCTCAACGCTTCGAGATCTTGGCGATGGTATACCAAGTAGCGATTGAGAATCTTGGTTAAGATCCTGGCGACTTCTTCATGCTCTCGCACTAACGATCGCAGTTGTTGCTGGTCTCGAATCACGTCCAAGTACCGACGTATCGCTAGACTGATAGCTGCATCGCATCGTTCGCGACTTAGCAACAGTGCCCGACACAACTCGTTGTAGTCTCTCGGCTCTTCGCAATGCGTTAATCCCACAGTCGACTTGCTCTGCAGCAAGCGGTCGACTAGCTCCAGCAACAACCCGTTGCGATCATCGCGAATCTTTCGCACATCGCCTTGCAATGAGCTCGCGAACTGAAAAAGCTCTTCCACTCGCGTCTCTAAGTCAGCAAGCGTTGCTTTCTTTCCAACAGTAGATTTCAACATTTAGTTCACCCTTTTCTAGTTGAGAAACAATTCAATGATGGAATCGAAGAGAGCCGGTATGCGGCTTGGATCATCAGTAAAGAAGTAATGTTCTTGAGTCGTCGCGAGTCGGGTTAGGTAACCTTCATCAACACCTTTACCGATACCGAAGCAGATGAGTTCGGTATCCGCTTTCAGATCTTGAGCGGCTTGCTCGGCGGAAACACCGTGATCTGGGAATCCATCAGTTACCAAGATTGCCAGCTTGTGAGCATTAGTCGTTTCTGCACGTAGTACTTGTGCCGCCGTTGAAATTGCTTCGGTTAGCGGTGTTCCATTGCCCACTTTCAGATTTTCTACCGTAGTGAGAATGTCGCCCTGAAGCATTCCAAATGGACAAAGCAATCCCGTTTGTGATCCGAAAACGACGATCGCCAAACGGACCTCTGTGTCTATAGTTTGCAGAACTACGTTTTCAATCGCTTTACGAGCATTCGCTATCTTAGAGCCGCCCATGCTCGACGAGATGTCGAGTAAGACGACCAAATTAATCTCTTGCTTCTCCGGGACAGTCGAAGAATCTTGGCTGGACTCGAGCCTCCCCGATACGCCCTCAATCGTTGGGTCCTGGAAACAAACCTGGTAATGCGTTGAACCAGCGCTAATGGAAAAACCGACTCGTACCTCATGCTCACCAGGAGGCACCGTAAGTTCGTGAACCACTTCCTGAAGTCGATTTACCTCTGAGTCATCCAGAAGCGATGGAATGCCCAGTTCGGGTTTGGGTACGTGTACTGCCGCTCTCGCTTCAACGAATTGAAGTCGCAATTTCGTCTTGGAGCCTTTGGCAACAAGCCTCTGCCCTGTGTCTTGATAAATCTCTCCAGTTGATTTGATGATCGTATTCGTCGGCACAAGCATCTTGTTTGTGTACTGCTTAGTTCCATTCACCGACGCTACCATACGAAGTCCAAGTCCGCGACCGATGTGCGCGTCTGCTGTTTCCTTCGTATAACACGAGATTGCAGCACCACTCGCCACGACATGAGATGCACTGCTGGAAACAAGAATCTCGTTGACTGGCTTGCCAGTAACATCTGCAGTGTGCTGCAGCGTTCCTCGCGCCATGGCTGATCCTCCGGCCAGTGCGACATGCTGGAGATCACTGAACGAAAGCTTGGAATCACCGAGCATTCCCGCTATCGCTTTTCGGTACGACTCCCACAGTGTGGCGGTCAGTTGGTCGTAGACGGTTGCCGTCAGTACCAACTCCTCCGGCCCAGTTGGACCAGAGATGAAAACAGATGCGCTTTCACATGTCGAAATTTGCTGTTTCGCATCCGCCGCAGCTTGCCAAAGTTCAATCGCGACTCGACGTTTTTTCTCCGTATTCAACGATGGATGCGCTAAGTTCAGCCCCCGCGCTGGATCAAAACAATCCTCTAGTTTGAGCTTTAGCACTTGGACGAAGTATTTGAAGATCTCCCCGGTGATGTTGTCGCCACCAAGTAGACCGTCCCCTGTTGCGCCAACCACTGTATTGAGAAGCCCCTGCTTCCATTGATGGATAGTGCAATCGGTAGTACCACCTCCCATATCGATAATGCCAATCAAGTCGTTTTGATTGACACGGTGCTGCTTTTCTTCGAGCAATCGATAGGCGGCTGCGGCCGGTTCCGGAATGAAAGCATCGATTTCAATTCCAGCCAATTTGCCAGCTTCACGGATACCATCGGTCTGATGGACGCCCCACGAAGCAGGATGAGTAACCCCGATCACCAGACCATCTCGAGGCCTTTGCCCGGAGAGATAGAGCTCGATTTCTGGAT
Organism: Pirellula sp.; assembly: GCA_040080875.1. Taxonomy (GTDB): domain Bacteria; phylum Planctomycetota; class Planctomycetia; order Pirellulales; family Pirellulaceae; genus JBKCUI01. Next base: position 1,885 of record JBEBHM010000049.1, on the reverse strand, counting down.
CGGACTTGCATACAACTTGAATGATCTCTCGAATCAACACGGACGTCAGTTCAACCGCCGAGTGTCCTCCATAGACCTGACTATACGCATCGTCGTACATCCGGCGCTTGAAGTGCGCGTACAAAAATTCAGGATGTTTGTACGCCGCTCGAATCGCCTTTTGACCGACTAAAGGCGCCTCGCCATCAGGCCAGTAGACGACACTAGCCAACTGAGCCCCTTCTCCCGGGAAACTAAACTCCGTAATCCGACCGTTGGACTTTGTTGAAGCGGTGCTATTCGTTGTTCCTAAATCAATTCCCAATGCAATAGTGCTAGACATGTTATTGAACTTTCAGGTTAGTAAATGTACGTAGGCCCCCAACCCGTAAATCGGGTACGTTAAAACTTGAGGCGTGATCAGTATTAGCTCTGCCACGCCCAAAGCGTGGCAGTTACACCAAGACGGTTTCCGTTAAGAGGTGCAACCTCAGAAACCAAAGCCAATCGAGTCGCGTTGGTTGACTCGGTTATGCTTCTCTTTGAGCAATCGAAAAGCGGCTAAGTCTGATTCAGGAATACAAGCATCGAATTCGATGCCAGCTAACTTACCGGCTTCTCGGATACCATCTGTTTGTTGGATTCCGCCCGAATCAGGATGGAGAATCCCAATCAACAGCCCATCACGCGGCCTTTTTCCCGTGAGATAGAGCTCAATCTCAGGCTTAGACTTACAAGCAACTCGAATAATCTCTCGAAGCAATACGGACGTCAATTCAACAGCAGAGTGTCCTCCGTAGAGTTGACCGTTCGCATCGTCGTTCATCCGTCGCTCAAAGAGTGCATACAAGAACTTCGGATGATTGGATGCCGCTCGAATCGCCTTCTTTCCGACAAGAGGAGTTTCTCCGTCGGGCCAATAGACAATGTTAGCCAAGGAATAACCTTCCCCTGGAAACCTTACCTTTGCAGTGCGCCCTTTTGCATGTATTAATGCAGCGCTGCTAGTTGTTCCTAAATCAATTCCCAAAAAAGCGATGGTCTTAGACATGAAATTAGACTTTCCAATTAGTAAATATACGTAGGCCCTCGACCCGGAAATCGGGTAAGTAAAAACTAGTGGCCATTAAACAGAGATCAGTGTTAGCTCAGCGACTTACGGCCGCGTGGCTTTCGAACGGGTTGACCGTTGAGCAAATCTTCGAGCGATGCATCATCGTCGGTTGTGGATTTACTGGTCGAATCATCGATGTAGTGATCCGACAGCAGCTCATTGACGAAGCTCACCCCTTGGCTTCCGCCTCTCCAACCACCGGTATCAAGCTCGTCTACTAGGAACGATGCGGCAAACGATGCACCGGAGTCGCGATAATGCTTTGCGCGAACTTCCATATCGGCCTGTATCGAAGCGATCTCAATCGCTTGTTGCGCCTCAAATCGCCGGAACATGCCGGAGACAATCACCCCGGCAAGCCGGTTCTGTATTGCCAAAAGAAAACTGGAGAAGTTCATGAAGTGTTCCTTTCAAAAAGAAAAAGGAACGCTCGACTTGATGAGCTTCTGCACGTAGAATCGAGTTTGAAGAGTTCGTCTCGATTCCGTGCGCCCACGATTTGAGCGTTCCGGAAAGTGATGAAACAAAGAGGCTCGTCGGCGTCTGATACACGCTGGCGGGCTTTTTTCGTTTCGCAGAAAATGCCGATTGGACAACGAGTCCATCAGCTAAACGACGGTTGAAACGATCTCGCTTTGTAGAAGTTACCGAATGGCGGCTTCGGTCGTATTGTAAATGCGAGAATCGAGAAGTCATAGCAATTAGCTCTGCCATCAAGGCACGAAAAAACGACGTTCAAGTGAAGTACCAAGGGATACCGTACGTGACGTCGTCAATTGCAATGAACTAAAT
>JBEBHM010000048.1:0-20191 GCA_040080875.1 Pirellula sp. | reverse complement strand
TGCGAGAGAGTACATAAGTGGGATCAAGAAATTCGACTATGTGAAGTTCAAAATCAATTTGATCGAAGATTTGGTGCCGAACAAAAGCGCTATCTTAACCATCAAGTGCGTCGTCGACGGACAGGACATCGAGGGGATGCTCTTCCAGGACCGGCTGTTCTTCCGTTGGAAAATCGAAAATCGAGGATCGTTAGGCAACGACGATTGGCAGATACTGAGCGATCAACTCGTCGAGGGAGTGCGAGTTGCCGGAAATGGTAACAGTTTCCGGCGAGTGCCGAGCAAAGAAGTTGGAATCGATTACAAACATGCCCGCGACCCAAAACTGAACAAAAACAATCCTGACGTCCATCTCAAATTTGCCGTGATTGAACATGCGGCGGGCGGTGTGTCTGCGGTGGATATAGACGCCGACGGCAACACGGACTTGTTTTTCGCGGACGGCATTCGGAGTCGATTATTCCGAAATACGACGCCAGCGGGATCAAGCAACGTGGTATTCGAAGATATTACAAACGAGTCAGGACTTGACGGGATTGACCAAGCTTGTTCGGCGATGTTTGGTGACTTTGACAATGACGGTGACAAAGACTTGTTCGTTTCGAGGTATTTCGCACCCTGCAAGTTCTATCGAAACGATGGAAAGGGAATCTTTGTTGACGCGACAACACAAGTTGCCCTAGACCTAGTGGCGCCCTGCGTGTCGTCCTGCTTGCTTGACTATGATGGCGATGGATTTCTGGATGTTTACGTGGGAGTCAACGGTGACGCTTTTCACGACGCACCGGACATTCCCTTCTATTCCACCAACGGTCAGCCTAATCGGCTCTACCGCAATCTAGCGGGTAAACGATTCGTCGATGTGACCGCTGAATCTGGTACTGGAAACAGTGGCTGGACGCTAGCAGTCACATCCGGCGACTACAACCATGATGGTCGTCCTGATCTAGCGGTTGCCAACGACTTTGGCCGAAAAGTCCTCTACCAAAACAATGGCGACGGCACATTCACGGACCGAGCTAAAGAAGCAGGCGTCCTCGATTTCTCTGGAGGGATGGGTATCGCCTTTGGCGATTTGAACGGTGATGACTTGCCTGACCTGATGACATCGAATATCGAATCTGGGCAACGGTATTTCGGAGAAGAAATCACTTTATGGCAATTCATGCGAAACGAAATTCGCAGCGGATGGATCTGGCACGATTTGCCTGTGTATCGCGAGTTATACGGCTTGCTTGGGAACAAATGGCGGGACCTTGGTAAGCAGATTGGGGAGGGAAACTCCGTTTTCTGCAATCTCGGCAACGGTAAATTCCAAGAATGGAAAAATAGCCATACCAATCGAGCGGGCTGGGCATGGAGTGTGAATCCATTTGACTTTGACAATGACGGGGACATGGACATCTATGTTGCCAATGGTTGGGTAAGCGGAAAAAGAAAAGACGATTTGTGAGCGCCCTTCATTCAGGGCGCGGTCGCGCACATCCAAAAATACAAAGATGGCTTTTTCTTCAGCCGCGAATTTCTCGGGGACAACAGTTGGAATGGCTACGAACATAACTTGCTCTTTGAATGCACCAAGACGGGTCAATTTGCGGACGTCGCTCGCCCGCTCGGATGCGATGCGATCGAGGACTCGCGTGGTGTTGCGATCGCAGACCTCAACAATGATGGACGGCTTGATATCGTGATCAACAACAATAATGAAGTCCCTGCCATCTACCTAAATCAGCTCGCAGGATCCGGAAATTGGATGCGTATGATTCTTGCCGCCGGAGAGAATTCCAATCGCGACGCTATTGGTGCGAGTGTCCAAATCCTATTGGATAAGGAGGGAAAGGAATGCAAACTCAGCCGGTGGGTCGAGGCAGGTACTGGTTATTCTGCTCAATCGGACACGCGACTCCACTTTGGCTTGGGAGATGCCGAACAGATCAAGTTGCTGCGAATCACGTGGCCGGATGGATGCCTTGAGGAGTATGCTGGGGAAAAGTTGCGAGGGCGCCTCAATTCGACTTTCCGCATCGAACAAGGACGTGGAATCGTTGCCCCAGTTGGTCACAGTATCGCTGACGTAACAATCAATGACTTGGGAGGGGCACAACGATGAGTGAGAGACGGGTCGTTATCACCGGTACAGGCCTCATCACGTCCTTGGGCGACTCGCGCCAGTTGTTGCACGATAAGCTTTGTAGTGGCCAGTGCGGATTGAAAATGGCGAGTCTATTCGATGTTCCCTTACTCAAGGAAAAACGGATCGTTGGTGAAATCACAGACTTTGATCCGGCAAACTACTTGGGTGAACACAATTTCCGACCACTCGATCGGACTTCGCAATTGCTCATCTCAGCGGCACAATTGGCATTGTGCGATAGTCACTGGACTTCCAACATGCTAACGTCAGAAACCGTTGGACTGGTCGTCGGAACGACATTTTGCAGCTTGGGAACGATCAGCGCGTTTGATCGTCGGGCACTCGAAGAAGGCCCGTCGTGTGCGAGTCCACTGGACTTTGCAAATACGGTAATCAATGCAGCCTCTGGTCAGACCGGTATTTGGCACAATCTGCGTGGTGTCAACTCGACGATCTCGTCGGGCATCACATCGTCGCTCGAGGCAATCGCCTACGCCGCCGAGCTGATTCGTACCGGTCAGGAGATCTCCATCCTTGCAGGCGGGGTGGAAGACATCTGCGTTGAATCTTTATTGGCTTTTCAACGTGCCGGACTGTTGGTCGACATTGGGGATGATCAAACCATCCCGGGGCTTTTTTCTCGAAATCGACGCGGTTTTGCGCTTTCCGAAGGTTCGGCGCTCGTAATGCTGGAAGAACTTGATTCTGCGTTGACCCGAGGAGCAACCATCCTGGGCGAGTTCCTTGGTGCTGGTTCTTGTTTTGATAGCTCCATCGCGTTTGTTGATTCGGAACAGGCGGACGCGAAACGGTCCGCCTCGATTCTCTCTGCGATTGAGTCTGCAATGCATGACGCAGGGCTCTCGCCAAATCAGCTCGGCTCGATCAGCCTAGGATCGAACGGGTATCGTTTCAACGATCGTGCTGAGGTCTACGCTTGTCAAAAAATCATTGGAGAAACCCACAAGTCAGTTCCTGTTACCGCCATCAAATCGATGCTGGGGGAGAACATGGGAGCTTCTGCCGCGATTCAAATCATCGAGGCAATTTCATACATGACGGAAGGTCGTATGCCAGGAGTGCCGGGCGTTGAGGCTAGCCATTGCGATCTACCGAATTGCTCCATCTCGCATGAATGTCGCACGGTGGATGTAACGAACTGCCTCGTTAGTTCCGTAGGCCTGGATGGGCATTGTGGAGTAGTTGTCATCGGCAATTTAAGGAGTGCATAGATGAAAGAATTTACAAAAAGTGTCGCAAGCGCTGGCATCGCGAGCCTGCTCCTAGGGGCAAAGCAGTTATCCAACGTGGTAACTCAGCCACCGAGAACCGGCGAATCCGATAAAGCGACCGAAGCTTTCAATGTGATGGCTCAAGCTGCTGCCGGTCAGTGTGGTGACTCGATCCGCGAATCCTTTCATGCCATCGATCGTATTCAAAGAGAAGCCATCGACGCAGGCTTTCGATTCCTATCGTTGGATGCCTTCAATTCTCGCGGTTTCAATGATTCGATTTCGGGACTAGCGCAACAAACAACCGATCAGTTCCAACGTTGGATGGGTCGTCCAACGGACTGTGGATGCCATAACGAGCCGCTAAATAGAGAGGATGAACATGCAAGAAACCCATAATCGAACCATTGCGCGCATGATTAGCTACCGGATCATCGCATGGCTTTTTACGATTGTTTGGACCTTTGTCTTTACTGGCAATATCGGCCATGCAACAGGCTTTGCAACGCTGTTGCACATCATGCTGAGCATCGACTATTACATCCACGAGAGATTCTGGCTAACAATCAAATGGGGCATCAAGGCTCCACTCGCCGAAGCAAGCCGATAAACAATTCCACGAACGAATACGAATAGAATGGGAGTTTTCATGTACCGTCAGATGATCTTGTTGGTTGCCATGATCGCAATCACCTTGGAGGCAGGCTGTGCCTCTAAAACCGCCAGTCAACCTCTAGAACTTGGCCATCCAATCCCGACGCTCGAACTAAAAACCGCCTCGGAAAATAGTCCGTTCGTCATGAGCTCACTCAAGGGTGAGGTCGTCATTTTGAATTTCTGGAGCACCTCCTGCGGAGTATGCATGAAGGAGATCGAGGAGCTGAAAGAAATCCACGACTCTGGCAAAGCCAAAGTGATCGGCATCGCTTTGGACCAGGCCGCAGATCGAGTTCGAAGCGTTATGGAAAAACGGGGCGTAAACTATCCGGTGTTGATGGGCGATCAAACCACCTTCGAACGATTCGACGGCTACAGTATTCCGTACACCATCGTGCTTGATCGATCTCACATCGTGTTGAAGCGGTTTTTCGGGCCCATGTCGGAACAGGACCTGGACGATGTCCTCAAGTCAAACTCGGCTTCGAAAAGCGCTTCGAAAGCCCCCCGTGACCTTGTGTCACGGGTGAACCAAGTTCATTAGCTAACTAATACTTCAGCGCAACATGTGGCGGTTTTGCTCCGCAAAACCGGTTGAGCGGTTTGCCACGGTAGACTCAACGCCACTCTGCGCTGTAGTACAAACTAATTCGTAGCTATTGGATAGCTACTTGTAGCTACTTGAATCTTTCGTTCCAGTCGGACTAGGAGACCGTCTCACCTTCGTCTCAAATCATTCGATGGCTTTGTGATGAGCCTGAGGCGCTAGCGGCGCTAGCCGAGCTTCATGATCGATCGGCTAGCGCCTCAGGCTCAATTAAGCGAATGATGTGTAATATCGGAAAGTGAGACGGCCTCCTAGCCGTCTGGGGGCAAGTCCGCTGATCAGAAAGTGAGTACCATCTTGGCGCGCGTCCAACAGGCTGATCGCAGTGTGAGCTCGAAACAAGACCGAGTGGATTTGGAACGCCGCCGTCGGGAAGTAAAGCAAATTCTCGCTGCCGGTGTCGCCTCGGTCCAGTTCCCCTTGAACAGCAAAGAACTCCAACACGATGGTTATGCCGATCGACTGCGTGACTTGCTCATCTCACTGGGACCCGTTTTTTCGACGTTTGGACGCTACGTCGCATCTCGGCCCGATCTACTATGCTTGCCAGACTGCGTTGCGTTGTCTCGCATTCCGGATGTTGCATCGGCATCGCCCAAGGATTTGGTTTGGGATGTTGTGAAGATCGAGCTCGAAAGCATGGACCATAGCATCTCGACGCATCGCTTCGTCCGGTTGGATTCCGAACCGTTCGAGTCGCGATTGCTCTATCAGCTCCATCATGGCGAGTTACAGAACGGAGACTTGGTTGTTGTAAAAATGATTCACCCGGAAATAGACTTCGAGATCGAATTGCGAGTATTACCCCTACTTCTCGAAGTCGTTGGACCCTTGCTCAGCGATCCTGAGCAGTTTGAGATGTTGATCGAAGATTTTGAGCGTTCGATACGAGACGCGTTCGATTGTCGACGGACGGCAGATTCGCTTGAGAGACTCTCGCACGATACGCGCGACTCAGATTTTCTGACAGTACCGAAAGTTTATGTCGACCTATGTTCGCGCAACATCTTGATTACGGAACGGATGGACGGCATCCGACTCGATCGTTACATTGCACACTGCCAGGAGCGCGCAGAGTTGAACTCCGGCTCGGCGGCAACTGTGGACGGATTTGTTCCAGATGAACTAGCGAGACATTTAGTCGATCATTGGTTGACGCAAGCCTTCCATGGGACGATGTTGCCCGTCGAAATGCGTCCCGAACATATCTTGATTCGTTCAGCAAGAGAGATTGCAATCGTCGACGGCGCGTTTGTCACTTTGCCGCGAGCGTCTAAGGGGAGCCTTTTGAACTACTGCTGCGCAAACGCGGCCGACGAACCAAGCAAAGCGCTGGCTGAACTTTTGAAGGAGTTGGATGGTTCCCATGCTCGAGTTTCCACGTCCACGCTTGACCGACAATTTCGGCAGGTGGTGGCTTTTCGCGATGGCAGTTGGGCAGATAACGGGCGTGCAAATTGTTTGGCAGACACTTTTTTTGCGCAATGGCGTCTGGCAGCCAGACACGGTTTTCGCCCGTTGCGACATTTGACGCAAGTGTATCGCGGAATCTTCTTTGTTTCCTTGCTGGCTCGCCAGTTAGCGCCTGACCGCGATTCGTTTGAGGAAGGGGTAAAAGACCTTCAACTGACGAAGTTGTTACACGACGTAAGCACGATGCTTCAGCCAAGTTATTGGGGCGACCAAGCCGATCGTATCGGAGCCCTGATGGTGCTGGGGCCTCGCATTCTTGATGACGCATTGAAGACCATCAGCGAAAGGACTGAATTGCAGAACAAGCCAAGCGTGAATCGATCCACTAAACCTAACTTGTGGAACATGCCAATGGTGGTGATGCTCATTGGAATGTTAGCTGCTCTTTGGTTTCATGATCGCAAGCCTTCAAACCCTCTGGGCTGGAACGAGCCTTTATCGGTTGTTGTTTTTGTGGTTTTGGGATGCAAGTTAGTGCATATCCTGTCACGCGACGATTAGTGCGTCTTCAACACTAAACACTGCGGCTGTGCGTAGTGGATCTTGTCAAAGATCCCAATGCTGCAGGTTCTTCAGCTAGCTGCCCAAAATAGTCAACATGCAAGCTTCTCCACTCATGACGCAACTGTCCTCGTAAGCACTACCGAACGACTAGCCCTGGATTGGCTCCAGCGGTTCATTGATTGCGATCGCAATCCTCTGACAATGATCTCGTATCTGTCGAAGCATCATCACTATTTTGAGGAGATGTCGAAATGAAAAAAATTGGGAAGGGAACATCTAGGATCGGAATGCGGGCATTTACGCTTGTGGAGTTGCTCGTGGTGATCGCGATCATAGGCATACTGGTTGGGTTGCTCTTGCCGGCGGTGCAGCAAGCCCGCGAAGCGGCCAGGAGCATGCAATGCAAAAACAACATGAAACAGCTTGGGCTTGCACTGCACAATTACGAGAGTGCTCATCGGGTGTTTCCATCGTCGGGGCAGGGGCTTACAGACGCCAGGCCGTTCCAACCACGTTTCGATCGCCACTCCACGTTTTTGCATTTATTGCCATACATTGAACAGTCGTCGATCGGCAACAAGTTTGACTATCGATTTGCGTACAACGAGACGCTCGAGAATCAGCGGACATCGAAGACGGTTGTGAATTTGTTTGTGTGTCCCTCGGCGCGGGTGCGGCCTGAGCTCATTGATTCTCAGGGGTACGGTGCCATCGATTATGGGGCGACATTGCATACGAACATTGACCCAGTCACGGGATTGCCGAACGGCAATACAACGTCCATCGGGGCGCTCAGTTTTAGACCTCCCAAAGTGAGTGAAATCGCCGATGGGACGAGTTCGACGATTGCGTTGGCGGAGGATGTGGGCCGGCATGACGGAATGAAATCGCTTTATGACGACCCGATCGTCCCAGGTCAGAAGCGATCGCATTGGCGGTGGGCGGACCCTGACAATGCATTTGGAGTTTCGTTCACTCCGAATTTTCATCGCAATCCGTGGGGAGGCCCGGCAACGTGTCCATGGATCGAGATGAATTGTGGACCGAACGACGAGCTCTTCAGCTTTCATTCTGGCGGAGCGCACACCGTCTTTTGCGACGGTCACGTTCACTTCCTAACCGACAACATGGACGTCCAAGTCCTGCGAGCACTAGTCACACGAGCCGACGGCGAAGTGATTGGAGAGTACTAGGCGAATCGATAGTCCCATATGGACTCCAAAGATTCATTGATCTCCCGCGACAAAAACTCAAAATGTACCAAAACGGAATTTGTATTTCGTGCCCACGTTACGAGGTTCACTTCATGCAGCAAATTACAAAATCCCTAGGCAGTTTCACCTGGGCCATGTCGCTCTTCGGTCTTCAGCAGATGACAGATGCGATTGGGGCGAGCACGGGCAAGTCGGGTTCGAACAACTCAATAGAGGCATTGAACGAGGTAACTCGAGTTTCCCTGGAACAATGCAGTGCGTCTGTTCGCGAGACATTCGAGGTGGGAGACATGATTCAACGAAACATGGTCGACCTGTTTTTTGGTGTTATTCCTCAAAGAGGCGGACAGGTCGATGGAGAACCGTGTTCCTGTAAGGGCCCAATGGATTTTGTCCGAAATGCTGTAGACATGGTTCAAAGCAGGCCCAATGCTTCGCAATCATCGTCAACACCTACAGAAGAAGAATTGGGATGGGGCCCCGTTCCACCGGTAGCTTAATCAATCGATAGTCAAAGACAGTATGAGCATTTTGCCGAGATACCAAACGGACTAGTGAGTCGGTCCTACACATAAACACCAAGCACATATGCGTGAATTAACCAAATCCGTCATCAGTACATCCTGGGCGCTATCGCTATTCGGCGCCCATCAAATGGCTGGCATTGTTTCAAGACCTTCGGGAAGCGACTTAGATGCTGACTCGACTCCGTTGCTCGACACTGTCGCCAAAGTCGTGAGGTCTAGGTTGACTAATCGGTTTCAACATTTTTACGATCTCGGCGACGAGGCCCAGCGCGGAATGGTTGACCTAGTCGGCGCTGCAACGCGTTTACGGTTGTCCGGCCTGTTGAAGCCAAGCATTGACGTTGCCAATCCTTTGTTTCAAGGCTTTGGTTTGGTTACGCCGCAGCGAGACTGGTTAACGGATTGGCAGGAGTTACGAAACAAGATCGACATTTTTGATTTGGTCCAGAATGTCGAGGCACGCATCAATGCGACGCCGGAACTCCCTCTCTCCGAACTCGTTGACCGAGCATACGCGCTTGGAGACTTTCACGCGCTTTGGGCGGTTGAAGGAATTGGGCATTACTTCGGCGAACAGGCTCTCAAGAAAACGCAAGATCCAAAGGGGTTGCTGGTCAATCCGGCTTCGCAGAGAGTTCCCGATAAGAGTCTTACAATGCTCAACGCCGGAATAGGTTTATCATTCGCTGAAAAACTACTGGCCGAGCTTACGACCCAGAGTCCAGAGGAGTTAATTAACCACGTTGTTCTTCGGTTTGTGGAGCTCTGTAAAGAAAACACGACCGCCGGCTATACGGGTGCAGCGCTTGAGTCGTTGGGCCTAGTAACGCGCTCATTCCATTCGAAGCTTCTATTGGCTTTAGACAAAAGTATTTTATCGACTGGTAACGAAGAATTACTCGGCTACTTTTGGCATGGGGTGGGTCGTGGAACCTATTTCTCACGTGAGAACTTCCTGCCGATACCTTGTTGCACCATTCGCTGGGACAGTCTTGCAGAACAAGCCGATCACGAAATCGGATGTCATAACATTATCGCAGGCTTGGCCTGGGCGGTTACGTTGGTAAATATGCGAACGCCCCAAGTTATGGAAAGGCTTGTCCGAAGTCGCAGCCACGAAATCACAAGCGTTGGCAAGGAGGCGTTCGCCAACGGAGTCAGCTCATCGATCGTTATGCGCCAGGACGCAACGCCTCATACAGACCTCGTGAAGCGATTCTGCCAATTCATTCCAGAACAGGATGCGACTCATTCTAGTCTGTGGCGCAAATGGGTCGGACGCTCGTGCAGAACAGCAAATGAAGTATTCCATTCTTCCTCTCGACAACCATATCCGCTGGAAACACTGTTTCGTTGCCCGCAAAGCGATGTTACCGAAACTTATATGGAACCATTGATCGTCGAGAGCGTGTAATGACAAGGAGTAAGGGCGGATGGAATGAATCGCTTAATCAACTTCATACTGCGAATGCCTGTGGAGATGCTCGCTGGTGGTATGGGGTTAATCGCCAGCACGGTTCGAGAGTTTCACGAAGTGTTCAAGGAGTCAGCAGACACGTTGATACCTCCGTATCCAAAACAGCTCCCCAACATTTCAATTCAATCTTCATGTTCAGAAGTTAGCCAGAACGAAGACATCCAGGTCAAAAACCGATCCTTACAATCCCAGGAGACTAAGTCTATGTATGACAATTGCGATACCGGAAACAATGACGAGCTCAAGTACGTAACTTACTCCATCGTCTTTCGAAAACGCGATTTCGAAGCGACGCTACAAGCGGAACGACAGGAAGTAATCGACTATCCGATTTCAACCTTTTGCAATCTAAAGGTGGCGGACTTTTTAAGGGCTCTGGCACAGGGGCTTCCAACTCCGCGTGAATGGGAAAACGGATGTCATCCAATTGGAGAATATGGATACCCACTTAACGCGCGGTTGCCAGCGACGTTTTCGGCGATTCCAGCCAATGAACAGAAGTGGATTGAATGCGTAGCCAGAGTTGTCAAAACTGTCGCGATGGCCGAAAAAGAATACGACAAAGCGCAGGCAGAGGCACAACAGCGGCAAGCCCAACGGCAGGAGGAAATGGTTGACGTACTGCGCGAGATACGCAACAGAATCTAACTCCTATGTCTATCCGCTAGAAAAGGTTAAAGTGCTTTAATGTATATCTATGTTGAAATGTGGAAAAAGAAAGCAAGTTGGGACTTGCTTTCCACGGAGGAGCGAACGTCGCTATTCAAAGAAGTCGATCCTCGATCTGCGTTTGAAAAAGGGGCCGTACTTTTGGGAACTACGTTTACTCAAGCAGAAGGCGCAGCCAACCAAGTCTCGTTTTCTACGAAGTATGATTATTTGGCTTTTTGGAATCTACCGAATGACGAGGTGCTGGAGTTCCTTAAGTCGTTGCCTGGCCAACTAAGTTGGTGGTACAAACACTTCGAACAAGAGAACATTTATTGGAGAGTCGACGATGACACGGTATTGCAGTCAATGTTAGGCATCAAGAAGATGCCTCCTTCCCTTACGCAACAACTGCAAGAGCAAGCCGATAAGATGGATAGGCTGATTAACGCCGTGGGTCGACTTGCCGAAAGTGTTTCCACCAGTTCATATTGCTCGCCACCGTCGACGATCAAGATTTCAGGAACTCCAATTAAGTAGCCAAGGCGAACGCTGTTGACGATGCGAATAGCTTGTGTCAACCGTTTGACTTACTTGAGCGTCAGACAAAGGCCCAGGAATGAACTTCGCAGGAAATGCTTGGCTATTTCGAGGAGTCATTTACTGGGCATACGGCTTACTATCGAGCAATCCATTCTCCTGCCGTTTCGTTTTTGAAAATTATTTGAGGGGGCTCCAAGTTTCAGACTTGATGGGCATTCCCTCTCGTCCGATTGAGAGATCTGCATGGCTCGAATTTCAAAACATCACTCGAGCCATCCAATGGTTTGCGGCATCCGATCAATCCTCGAGACTAAAGAACGAGTCTAAAGCTCTTGAAGAGTCTGTCGCCGCGATACTAGAGTTAGATCGTTTTGTCGGTATATGGAGAATGGAGGGTCTTGGCTTCTTTTATACGTCCCGCCGGCTTGGGGATGTTACCGATTTAAAACGCCTTTATGGTACGGAGACTCTTGGCTCTATCCCATCCAGCTGCTTCCTGCCACTGCACACCGGCGCAGGGTTGGCGATTGCGTTGCGCAGCATACGTTCGTTGGATGCTGGTTGTTCTAGGAAACATATCTTCGATTGGAGTCGGCACTACGTCGAGTGTGTTCGTTTCCATTCCTTGCCAGGTTACGAAGGCGCGATGCATGAAGCGCTTGGACTTGTTGTTTGTCTTCTTTGCCCTCGTTCGATTGCACATCTCGATTCAGCGCTCGGAATGATAGACCCATTGATTTCAGCACGGTTTTGGCATGGATATGGTAGGGGACTCTATTTCTCACCGCTGAACGTGTTGCCATGCACTAGCGCTTGTTGGCCAAGTGTTCGCAAAGCGCACATCGTACCACCGCATGAGCTTGGGCGCCAAAACGCAATCTCAGGTTTGGGATGGGCATTGATGCTTGTCAACCTTCGGCAACCAGATGTACTAGAGTCATTTCTCAAGCGTTATGGACGCGACATTGATGTCAATGCTTTCGCACACGGAGTCGATTCAGCATTGACTCTTTGGTATGACTGGGCACCAAATTCAACGCTTCCAGAAGGCATTTGTCAATTCTCCACTTCCGTCGGAAATCATCAATTGCGTGATCTTTGGAATCGAACGATCCGGAGACATTGCGAACGCGGTCTTGCTGACCAGCACGCAAATCTGACGCGCGCGAATCAGCTCGACGCGATCTTTGATTATCGACCTCCCCATGCGTCAAACGAAACCCGACAACCGAAATCGCAAACAAACGCGTTAAACCAAACGCTCTGAATCAAAATAGAATCTTTGGAATCATTGAGTGCAGCGACTTCTATGGTCAGATAACGTAACACGTCGATTTTCGTCTACAAATGGATAAGTGATCTATGCTAAACATTATTACCGGCGCACCCTACGTAACTGTAATTAATATTTCCACTGTGACCGACGCGCGTGATCAGCTCGAATTAGTTCGAGCGTGGAACGAAGTCTTGCCGTTGTTCTCTCAGCTCAAGGGATTCATTGGAGCAGCCGTACACAAGAATTTGGGGGGAGATGGCAACACCGTCACTGTATATCTCCAATGGAAGACCGCCGAAGACCATCACAATTGTGAGAATAGCCGTGATTGGCCAATGCATCCGGAAGCGAGACGTTTTGTGCAGCTCTTCTTCGTTGAAAAACGAGCCAAATGTGTAGCACAAGTCGTGACCGTTGAAAGTGTTTTTGAGCCGTCGTGCTCAGTAAAGCCATTGAGCCTTAGTGAACAATTGGCGAGCCAAGGGCGAAAGCTCAATCAGCTTGAAACAATCATCGATGATCTTAAAGCGGCAATTCGCAGAAACCAAATGAAAAACAACGAGAGCGTTTCATCATGAACGCCATATCGGCATTGGCACCATCGCCCCTTCAACAAGTTGTAGACCAAGCGGCCATTCTGAACTTGTTTGTTACTCCGGGATCGAATGAAAATGACCACAATGCTCAGCGCGCGAGTAGATCTTGGGTTCACGATCTCCAAATTGAAATGAAGACGCCGATAAACGGCGAGAACGTAAAAGCTGTGAATCGCTTGGGTGAAAGATTGGGCCAGCTCACTTGTCGCATCGTTCCGATTCCATATCGATATAAGAGCCTTCCCAATCGCGAACCGCCATCGATTGTTCTTGACCGTTCCGTTTCACAGCGTTTCGAATTGCAAGAATGTACTTTTTCTTTCGGAACCGCTGGTAGTTTTGATTGTTTTGGTACGGGTCGAACCTATCCGATCATTCTAGGTGGAAAACCCCGTTTAGCTGCGACTGCGGTGGCCGAGATTACAAACACCACAGGTGGATTTCTTGGCCTTCCTGGCAACGTTACTTTCTGTGGCGTGTTGTCCAATGACAAGACCTTTTGGGGCCACGTGATAGTGCGCCTTGTGGACCAACACGCATCCCTACGGATTCGTCGATTGCAAGATCATACGCATGCTACAACGCAACTGAACTTAGGAATAACCTTCTTCAATTTCGTGGGACAAAAGGGGAGTGGTCCAGAGCATCAGAATCAAATGAGTCATCGCCCAAACGGTCAAATACGCGGCATCAACATTTCGACCGAACTCAAACGAGCTCACACCGGAATTAAAATTCGGGAAAACACGATCCATGTGGATGAGATGGAGGTTGGTGACATCATCGGACGTGAAGTGGGATTTGGCCCCTTACCCCCACTTGGCGCGGCGACCGAGGGGCTTGGGCTACGACCGGTTCCGTTCGAAGGCGTCGCGCGTTACAGCTTCCATACAAAGAGCGGAGAGACCATCGGGGCAATTGTAACTTCGATCACCGAAGGTCGAAGATTCGACATTCGATTTGACAAAGCACCCGACAAAGTTGGGTTTCGATTTGGATTTTTTGGGCCATTGGTATATGGCACAGGTTGCTTTCATGGTGCACAGGGATTGTTTTACGGTGCATCGGCATCGTTTTTGAGTCCACCACCTGGCGAACACGTTGTTACACACTTTTATGCCGCTATGTTGGACGATCCTTCCGGAAAACACCGAGCTTAATCATGGCTTCCTAGGGGGCAGAATAGTTTATGAGTTCACTATTGCAATCGACTCGCTCTGATCCGAACATGACCGGCAGTCTGCCTGACGTAAACGCTGAAACATATCCCTTCGAGGTCGTCAAACAATGCCTCGACCGCGCTGCGTTCATGAATCTGTACGCAGTTCCTGGATCGCAACATAGTCGACGAATCAATGCCGAGGTTCCTGATGATTGGTTTCATATTAACGGGGGCTACGGTTTAGAATGTTCAAGCAAACTGCGCAATTTTGATTCCACTCTCGACAAGTCCGGTTGCTTGAAGCAACGTGTTGAAGAAGAAGTTGGGAATCTTAGAATGCGCCTACAATTCGGGCCAGAGTCTGTCATTTGGCAGCCGGGGAGGGAGCCCGAGCCACGTGTATTCGACCCTTGGCGCCCACAAAGTTTTGTAAGTACGGAACTCGTGATCGCTTTTGGATCGAAGCTCCACGGCTTTCGCGGATACATCTTTGGTCGCACGTTTCCGATTTGCATTGATGGCCGACCACTGGTCGTTCTATCTGCGATCGGATGTCTCAACGAAGGGATAGGAAATCTGATTGACTTCGGCGGAACGATTTGCCTGCAGGGTTCGCTCAATCGCGACTTGGGATTTCTTGGAAATGTCACAATCCGAATTGTTGATCCTAACGAAAAACTAGTAAGGAAGACCCATGTTCACTATCGAGTGAATAGTGCCGACTCGGAACTTGATACTTCCTCGTTTCATGGCGATGCGGCCACGTACCTATGCATGCGCATTGAAAAAGAAGACCCCTCGCAGCGAACTCAATATGGCCCACAACAAAATAATGGATTGGTTACGTTACTAACGCCTGCGGTAATGAAAGATTTTTATTCGCGAGTGGTTGCTTCAGACAATGAAATGATCCAAGTCGAAAATGATTGGGGGCATAGAATTGCGCAGCTTGACGCGTCTGTCTCGTTGGATATTCTCGCGCCTCCAGGAACAGCAGAAAGACCCAACGACTTTCAAACAAGAAACGTCTACAAATTTCTCGATTCACGTAGGGAAGTGATCGGAACCATCACCGTTTTTCTGTCAACCGGAAAGTCTTTTGAATTGAAATTTCCACAGGCACCTGGCCAACCAGGAATGCAATTTGGTGGATTCGGCTACATCGAGAAAGGTACCGGTATATTCGACGGAGTACATGGTACGGCAACTGATAATTCTGCGATCGGTGTTGCCCCTCATGCTGTATCCGGGTTGCACGTTATTCGAATCGTAGACCCTAACGGCAGGTATCAAGGGAGAATAAACGGCGCTGCACACCAAACTACGGAGTCACATATCTCTGTGGTTACAGGAACGAACGGTATCGACGCTCCGATCTCAACACAAAAGAACTTGCTTCCCGACATCAACAAGGAAACGTATCCATTTGAAACCGTTCAGGAACTATTGGACCGAGTTGCTCATTTCAACATCTACGCGCGTCCAATGGAAAAGATGTCGGGCAAGAACTCGGCAATTTATTCAGGCAAACAAGTTGTTGGGTATTCGATCGAAAACGATCTTCATCGTTTTATTGTGCGATTGGATACACCGACGCAACAAACAGGAGTCCGGGCGTTAAACGAGGCCGCAGAGCTCGTGGGTAGGACGCATCAGAAATGGATCCTCGTTCCGGAGGACTTCCGCGCTATTCCGAATAGAGAGGCACCAACCACGTTCTTGAACACTGCGGTCTCACAACGATTCGTTATGATGGATACGACGTTTCAATTTGGGAATGGAAACGACGCGTTTCATGGATTTGGAACCGGCCGCACGTTTCCTGCAACGCAACATGGGGCGCAAACGGTTCTTGCTGGTGCCGTGGGAACGATTACACGAGGAACCGGTCGATTTAGTGGTGTCGAAGGAACGTTTACGTATTGCGGTGCGCTTTCGCCTAGGGACGGATTCACAGGAAGCATTTTTCTGCGCGTGGCCGACCCGACGAATCAGTTTCACGTATCGACACTGCGCGCCATAAAAGTCGAAAAGCACAAACCCATTCCAATGGAGACGGGGGTCTCGTACCTTATTTTTCGTGGGCAAAAAAAAGACCGAAGCCAAAAGACGAGTTACCGCTTTCGTTCCAACGGTGAATATCTAGGAATTACGCTCCAACCCCAGATCCGTCTCTTTGGCTCGGACTTTACGGCGCACCCACGGATTTCATGCAACTATACCGTTGGAGATGCGGTCGGCGATTTAGATGCCCTGATCCTATTCAACCCGTTGGACCCGGGAGCGCCCGGTACGCAGTATTCGCCGATCCCATTTCACGATTACGACAATTATGTGTTTAAGGACTCGCTTGGTCACACGTTGGGTAGTTTTGGATTCGACGGCGGTGCAGGACATTTTTTTGGACATGCTGCTCGCTTCATCGGCGAAGGGAGAGTATTCATCACTTCGCTTCCCGACGCGCCAGGACAACAGGCAGTCAAGTTTGGTGGGTTCGGTCCTATAGTAAATGGAACAGGAATTTTCGCTGACGCCGAAGGTCTCGTCGCCCACAACGCAGCAGTCGGTATCTCGCCCCACGTATTGTCCACTGTATTCATCGCACGAATCATCGACCCTAACGGCAAATATCGGAGATCGTAGTATGGCAAAAAAAACTCCCAAGAAAACCCCAACGCAGAAAGTGAAAGTCCCCCTTCCAGTCACCGCGAACAAGGACCATTCCGAAACCATCTACAATTTTATGATCGACCATATCCATGTGTTTGAGTCGATCAGAATCAATTTCCAAACTCAACACCACGAAATCTGCCGAGTATTGTCCGAGGCACGAAATACTCCGGAAGGAACGCAGATTCGCTTGCTCACCGACTTGTTCGTCGGAAACACGTGCTGGAAGATGGGTGTCTTGAAAGAGCCTGTACCAGCCAAACAAGACGACTCGTCAATTTATCGAATCTTCAGATCATCGATCCGTATTCAGACACATAAGGCAATACGTACTTGTTATCCCAATGATCGGTTCGGGTTCAATTCGAAAGACAGAAACCACGAAACAATTCAAATCGACATCGGGCGAAACGAATGGATATTGTCGTTGCGATGTTCGAGGTCGCTAAATACCTCTGCTGAGTCTCCCTTTGGTATTGCATTCATCTGTTTTCAACCCAATGAAAAGGCCAGTTTCCGAATTGGACAGTCTGTTTCAGACGATGGTAGCGTTTTATCACCGACGGAGATGTTCGTCGAACTTGATCATGACTGTGGCGATGGGCATGGGGTGATGACACGCGTTCTCATCAACACAGTCGATCATCAGTCCATGCTGATGCAATCGGATTCATTTCGTTACTGCTTAACGGACGTGGAAGATCGCTCTAGCGGACTATTCGACTTGACAAATACGTATATGCTCGATTTTGGAAAACATTTCGACACGTGGCGAAACCTTTTCAACGACCATGCAAAACCGATTGCCAAGGTGATCGCCGAAACATTCAACCAAAGTCGGTATACCGGTGATTTCCACACAGTGCCATTCAGTGAACAAGAAATGGTTCATGCTTTTACATCTAGTCAGAAGTTTGCATTTGAGGTGTCCGATTTAAATGACTTTGCCGGAAACTGGATATCGAATGTTGCCTTTCACGATCTGCTTGGAAATAAGGCGTTCGAATTTACTAAACATCAAGTCTGGCTTCCGGTCACGCCCATCGATCACAATTTTGTGCAGCGAAAAACGGCTGCAACGGACGATTATGTAGACCCGCGAACCGTGACGGGCAAGGAAACGGGACTCATTGAATTGATACTTCAGGCCTATGTTCCCGAGTGGGGGCTACAGGTAGGTTGGCTTTCCAAGTATCAACCGTTCCCCGTTAAGGATCCATCTGGAAAAGAATTGCAACTGTTCTTTGAGACTCCACTTCTTGCATATCGACTTCCTGGGCATCGTTTCCTTTGGCTCAGTCAACGCTTTACACGCCAAGACATCGAAATGGCAGGAGGGAAAACCAGTCGGTTGCCTCTTCCAAATCAATACGACATCGCAATTGAGTGGATGGAAACGGGTCACGAACATCGTTGCTGTTTTCTTGTAAACGATACTTTCGAGTTCAGTTCTAACCAAGCCAAATTTGTTCGTGCTCCTGGGGCTATGTTGCTCAAGGCACGGCATCTAGGCTCGTAAATACAGGCGATTTTCGCTTGTCGGTTCCTGGATTGACCTTTGCGCACCATGATTTCCAAAATAAGAACACACATAGATACCAAACCAATCAGCAAGCAAATGCTGGCTCGCATTGAGACAGCGTTATCTAATGGATTGGAATTGAAACGATGGTGGGAATCTGCCGAGCAACGAGACCCAATTCAAAAATTTGATTTGACTCGCAGTTTCAACCAACCCGTTAACTGTTATGGTTTCTTTGATACCGCAACAATCGATGGACGATCTCGCCCCGTAATAGGACTCGTTGAAGATCGATTGTTCGACCACTCCGTATCAGCGTCGACGGATAAGCTTCGCGAAAATCTTCGCGAATTTGTGCTTAGGTATTTGATGAGGATAAGCGATTTTCGCAAGCCGATGTCGATTTCAGAATCGGATAGGGCAATGGTCCCGCAGCCATTAAGGTTTCTCAGTTGGTGTGACCGAAATCAACCGGAGCGAAAAGGTTTCGGCTATTCGCAACTTGTTTGTAAATGTCGAGCGAACAACGAGATCAGGCAAATCAATGAAGAAGCACGTTTTCAAATTGCAGACTTGCGCCAAATACGTCAAGACCTTGTCTGGTTGGTCTTAGGTGTCCGCATTTTTGACTTCTCAATCAAATTCATTCCCTTCGGAATTCACTTTCCTCAAATGACCATCCCATTGGATGAGTCGAGTAATCTTGTTCTGAATGATGAGTTCATTGAGGATGATAGTAATCCTCACTTGGATTCCAACGGAATGAAAGTAATTGGAAGTTATGGATTCGGGTATGCGTTTGTCAAAAATCAGGATGAGTCTTTGCTCGGATACGGACCTGGTGAGTTTGATATTGCCTTTCAGTTGATCCATTTTCGACTATACGATAACGGACTAATCCGCGTGCGATTGGTCTTCGTCGCTAACCGACCAGAGCGAATCGTGAATATTCCTGTCGCACCCGTCGATTGGGGATTGTCCGCCTTAAAACTGGTTTCGATGGGAATGGCAGATTCGTTGATAAATGACATACGGCCCGCAGTTAGACGGTTTCCATTTCGGCTAGGTAATTTTGATCCAGTCTTGACAGCTGTTCGATTGTCCAACGTTTTTTCAGGTGGTTTTGCGGCAAAGCGACTTTGCATTTCGCGCGAACAACTGGAAAAGACGTTTCTAGTAAAGCACTTTGGCCAGCATTACCAAATGATCAACGGCGCCCTGCAAACTTGGCGCGGGATCGAGGACTGGACGGACGAAGCTTCGTTGCCCGAGTGGGTAAAATCAGGTGTAAGTTCATGAGCGATACAAATAGTATCAGAAACGCTGTCGTTCTGTCCGGCGGGGCATCACAGGGGGCATACCATGTCGGAGTGTTGAAAGCACTATTCAATGGTGAGTCGCCTGCAACAAACTACCAGCCGTTGCGACCGGATGTTTTCACGGGAACATCTGCAGGGTCGATAAACGCTGCAGCTTTACTTGGCGAAATCGAGGCAGATAACCCTGATCCAATTGGATACCTAGAGAAACTATGGCTTGAGCGGATCGCCAGAACCGGAACAAGCTGCGGAAGTGGTGTTTATCGCGTGCGCGGCAACCCGGCTCGATTTGCCGACTTTGGTTGCCTCATTACCAATCCACTTAAGCCACCGCTCGACATCCTGCAGGATTTGAACTTCCTCGCCCAAGAGTCCGTGCGACGTGGACGCCAGTTCCTCACGTCAACCGAGCGATTAGGTCAACGAATATTGAACCAACTAAATTTAAGTTCCTTCATTGCGATGGATCCCTTTCAAGCAGTGCTACAAAACGCGATTCGTTTTGATCTAGTCCATCGTTCAAGCCGATATATTCGTATTGGGGCAGTGCGTTGGGACACTGGTTACCTACATT
Organism: Pirellula sp.; assembly: GCA_040080875.1. Lineage (GTDB taxonomy): Bacteria > Planctomycetota > Planctomycetia > Pirellulales > Pirellulaceae > JBKCUI01. The sequence goes on along the minus strand of JBEBHM010000048.1, from coordinate 56 downwards.
ATTTCAACAACGCAGACTTGACCGTTGATGTCGGTCCAAAAATTATTCAGGCATCG
>JBEBHM010000589.1:0-5590 GCA_040080875.1 Pirellula sp. | reverse complement strand
TTCTTAAGCAACGCATTGCCGATACGCTGGCTGACCCAAGCGAACTCGAGGACGAACTCACCTATTTGATGAACTGTTTGCGAAACGGCTAAATTCTTGAAAACGGAATGTAACGAGGAACACGAAACCGCTTATTGTTGGGTAGAACCAAGGCAATCTTCCTGAAGGTAACCCATGTCTAGCAATAATCCCAACTTGAACGAAGTCCCCGAGTCCGACGACACTGGCTCAGAGCGAGTCTGCCAAAAGTGTGGTGCCGCCCTAGAGTCGATAAACCTCGGCACGGTCTGCTCGGCATGTTTGATGCAAGTCGGCTTCGAAAGCGACGCAAACGCGGGGAGCGTCGACGCAACGACCAAACCGACAGGCTCGGACGAAGCAGCCCTCAATGAAGACGATTCGCTAGAAGCGGTCCAGAATCTCTTCCCGGGTCTCGAAATCCTGGAGTTGATTGGTCGGGGAGGGATGGGGATCGTCTACAAGGCTCGGCAGACACATCTTGGCCGACTGGTTGCACTCAAACTACTTCGTGCCAAATGCAGTGGCGACCCATCGCTGGCCGAACGATTTACGCGAGAGGCCCGAGCCTTGGCAAAACTCTCTCATCCTAACATCGTGGGTGTACACGATTTCGGGCAAGCGGGTGATCGCCCCTACTTGATTATGGAGTACGTCGACGGTGTCAATCTTCGTTCGATGCTCGAAAACAAAACACTGAATCCGGTCGAGGCGATGGCGATGGTCCCTGCGGTCTGCGAAGCGTTGCAGTTTGCGCACGACGAAGGGGTTGTCCATCGCGATATCAAGCCCGAAAACATTCTGGTCGATCGTCGTGGTCGGGTCCGAATCGCTGACTTTGGTTTGGCCCGCTTGATGACTCGGTCCAAGGAAGAGTGGACGTTGACCGGGACACGTCAAGTGATGGGGACGCCCCACTATATGGCCCCCGAGCAGATCGAGCATCCTCAGGAGGTGGACCATCGGGCCGACATCTATTCACTGGGTGTGGTGATCTATGAAATGCTGACCGGCGAGCTTCCGATCGGACGATTCGAACTCCCGAGCAGCAAGATCAACGTCGATATCCGCTTCGATGATATTGTGCTTCGAACGCTAGAAAAGGAACCGACCCGCCGATACCAACATGTCACGGAAGTTCAAACAGCGGTCGAGAGGATAGCTTCCGATGCAAACCTGTCGCGACAACTACCCTCTGAACAGCACTCGGGCAACTCAGTTTCAGGCGAACCGATCGACGCATTCGTAAAGATAGCCGCCTTTGGCGTCTTTGCGGCAGCGATCGTGGACGCTTTCATAGCGATCGCCATGTACTCGGATGCCGTTGCAGGACAGTCCGGCTTGTTTCTAGGTGGAACCTACCATTTGGCCCTTGCTGGCGTTTTAGGATTTGGTGGTTGGCAAATGCTGAATCACGGCCCGAAGCTCTGGCAATGGACTCCCCTGCTTGCGATCCTGCCGATCCACTTCGGAGTTCTGGCCGCATGGCCATTCGCAATCCTATACTTGATCCTTTTCTTGATCGGCTTCCGACTCAAATCTACAGTTCAACTCAACGAAAAACTAGCGTTAGAATTCCGATCAAAATCAAGTTCCTTGAATGATGGCTTGTCCATCGCCCTGTCGGCTATCCTCAAATGCTGGCAACGAATCTCATCATGGCTTGGCAGCACGTGGCCAGTCATTTGGCGAAAGGCTGTCCGAGGAGTTGTCATAGTTGCACTTTGGTTTGCAATCTGCGCCCTCGCATCGGTGAGTCTGTATTGGTTTTACGGTCGCTCACGTTTTCCAACCATCCTGCGCATCTCCGATCTGTCGGCCAGAAACGCCGTTCTATTGGCCTCCGATGAGGTCCGAATGAGAATCGACAGCGTTACAGCTCGCGATCACATCGGGTACGCCGTCAAACCTGACGACTTGAAACGAAGCCAAGTACAGTGCTCGTTATACCTAGCAGCCGATCGCCCCGACCTTCGAGGAAAAAACGCCCGTGTGGGCGACAACAAAGTCTACTTGTCAGAGGCATTCGTTGCTCAATTTACGTCCGCCAACGCAATCGAGTACGAGATTCTTTTTCCATCCAACGTCGTTGGCACTGTGGTTGAGCCTGGCGATTTCAAGTCGAAGCCTAATGAGAATCTGAAACCCGGGAGGTTTTTTTCACCCAACACGACATCAGCACCACTCTTTGTCGGATCCGATAACCTCTCGCCAAGGGAACTCAACTCGTTTCAGTATCGACCGACCCTTGCCAATTCGAAACCGATCGAAAAATGGCTTTCGTCGGCTGGGATGCCCGACGAACAGGCGGCTCAAACGGCTGCTGGCCTATATGAACTTTTTATCGACTTGGCCAGTACGGGAGGTATCGTCCCGAACGAAACTGGTGATTCAAGATTGAGGCCGATCGCGGACATGCTTGACAAAAATATCTTTGCGCCGCAATCGGGAACAAGAATCTCTGTTATTCTTGCAACACAACTATGGGCTGTTGAGACATGGATGGGAACCACGGTCGCCGTGTGCGTCTTAGGCATCGTTTCTTTCTTTGCCCTCAAGTTTTCCCGAATGCATGCTACCAGAAGCGGCAGTACCGCTCCGATCTCGATGACTGTCTAGACGTTCCTTTGTTTCCAATACTTTTGGATTGACCATGAAAATCGCTGGTATTAACTTCGACCACTTTCATATGGGTGACTTGCTGCGCTACGCCTTTGATCATCCGAGGGCTGAGATCGTGGGGATTAACGATGAACAGCCGGAGCGAATGCGCTCGGCTGCCAAGAACTTCAATATTCCCAGCCATCGCATTTACACAGATTACCGCCAATGTCTTGAGGAAACGAAGCCCGACTTGGTGATCCTTTGCCCAGCGACTGCAAAACATGCCGACTGGGTGGAACGAGTTGCGCCTTTCAACGTTCATATGTTGGTTGAAAAGCCATTTGCAGCGTCACTCGCGGAATCGGATCGAATGATGGATGCCGTCAAAGCAACCGGAAAAAAGCTCGTTATCAATTGGCCGCTCGTTTGGGTCCCAGCGCATCGCACTGCCAAACGTTTGGTCGACGAGGGAGTCATTGGGCAAATCATCGAGGTGCGGCATTATGGAGGAAACCGGGGCCCGCTCTATCATCTTGCTGATAAAGTCGAAGTTACCGAAGCAGAGGTTCAAGCCAAGAAACCCGAGAGTTGGTTTTACAAGAAATCGCATGGTGGAGGCTCGCTCTTGGATTACATGGGATACGGTTCGACTTTGGGAACTTGGTATCACCACGGAAAAGTCCCCATCGAAGTCACTACGGTTGTGAACGAAACTCAAGGAATCGAAGTGGACGAACATAGCATTACCATCGCTCGTTACGACACTGGCCTGTCCAAGATCGAGACACGCTGGGGCACGTTCACGGATCCGTGGGTCACTCAAACACAGCCCAAATGCGGTTTCGAGTTGATCGGTACCGATGGTACGATCAGCAGCTACGATTACGAGAATACGATCACCGTTCAAACTCGCCAACGTCCTGATGCACACGCGATTCCTGTTGATCCGTTGCTTCCACCCTATCAAAATCCGGTGCAATATTTCATCCACTGTTTGGAGACAGGCGAACCGATCACAGGTCCGTTGTCGCTCGAGATCAGTCGCATCGGGCAGCAAATCGTCGACACGGCGGTCATCAGCGCACGCGAGAAGAGAACGGTGCGAACGGTCTCTTAGACCTGGACAAGTATCATCGTAGTCAAATCTTCCTGTCGTATCGGAAAAGTTCAGGCCTTAGGGAACATCCCAAGCAATTGCTTTCGACAGGCAGCTACTAAAGATTGTTTCCATCTCCCTCGTCAGTAGCTCGCTATCGCATACCAGACTTGCTCGAAGGCGTTCGCGCATCGTATTCCTTAAAGTTGATAGATGCGACCAAGCCGATTTGTTAGTTGCCCAACTTACCGCTTGATCAACATATCCACTCCTATCAATGGCAACAAATTCCGAAAGATGACACTCGCATAAAAGAGACTGGCTGGTCCTCGCAGCCCATCGATCCCCCTGTTTGGTTAACACGGGTACTCCTTGCCAGATTGCTTCCGTCGTCGTCGTTCCTCCGTTGTATGGAAAAGCATCCAGGGCCAAGTCGATTTGGTCGTAATACCTAAGAAACGAATCGTGATCGACGGGAGGTAAAAATCGCAACTGATCTGACGCGACACCACGTGATTTGACTTGTTCCAGGACATAGGAGCGATTGTGGGGTGACTTCAATTCCGAGTTGGCCAATAATAACTGTGATTCGGGACTCCTTTTCAAAATTTCCGACCAAGCATCGAGTACGGGAGGCGTAATCTTGTACTGCGATACCAGGCTTCCAAAGGTAAAGCGACCCGTGGTGAGGCAGGGTGGTGAGGCCACATCGGGTACAGGATAGTCCACTTGGAAGGTAAGATAGCTGCACGGCAAACGTAGGACTTTTTCCACGTAATGCCGCTCTTCTTCGGGTAATACAACATGATGGTCACCAACGATATAGTCGAATGCAGGAAAGCCTGATGTTCCAAACATATTGAACCAAGCGATCGTAACAGGAGCCACTTTTTGAAGAAAGAAGCTCATGCGTGGCTGATGGCTATATGCGCTTAAGTCCACAAGAACATCTATTTCACGCTCTTCCACATGTGCGGCGAGCTGCTGGTCATTTAGACCACTCACGTCGGTTACCGTATCGCTTGAAACTAGTTGATATCCAGGAAACGGAGATTCGAACTTTTTGTCACTCAGCAAATCGATTCGAAACGCTCCTCGATGGTGTCTGTTAATTAACCCCCACACGGGTTTCATGTAATTCTGTCTACCGAAATGTGCGGACAAGTAGGCAACGTGGATCGGCCTTTTGTTTTCCCTAAGACTGGATGCGATTTTGCGAATCCCACTTGGGGAAGTTGATTTTACCGCAGCGAGTCGAGTCGCCCAATCGCGACGTGCCGCAAAAATGTCAGCATTCGTTGACATTGGGGCGTTCGGTACGAGGTTCGCAATTCCCTGCCACGGATCAAGCTGATCGGTAAGCCCGACAGCTCGACGAAGGGATTCCAGCGAGCGATCTAGGTCCCCTAATGCAAACAGCGCCCCGGCTAGATTATGGTGCGTAGCAGGGTTGGTGGCATCCTGTTCAAGGGCGCGTTCAAAAGCTCCGATTGCCTGTGCATACTCACCGACCAGCGATAATAGATTTCCAGTCTTATTCCAAATGGATGCGGTAGATCCTCCGAAACCAATGATTGCGTCGTAGGCACGCAGTGCATCGATATTCCTACCCTCCTCTGCAGCCTTATCACCGGACGCTTCAAGCGATATGAGTTGCTCCTTGGCGGACGGCTCTTCGGAGTTAGAGGTTGCGGACGATTTCGGCGCGAATTCAAAGCGACCTCCAGTCGAGTTTTTTGGAATAAGATTATGGAATGTCATTTTGTCTACAAATAACTTGGTGCAAAGACAATCGCGAAGATAGCCGAGAGATAGCCTGGGACACTCCTCATTGTAGCGGGGGCGGGGTATTGCTAGTGCGGATTCTTCCCC
>JBEBHM010000588.1:0-5601 GCA_040080875.1 Pirellula sp. | reverse complement strand
GCCATCCCAGCTGGGGACACTGGCACAAGCCTACGCGGCATGTTCGTCGTAGCCCTTTTTTCGCAATGCTCAGGGGCATTTTATTGACAACTGCGCGAGGAATGTTACTGGCTTCCAGCGTTACTAGGGAAAAACCGGCCTCCCGATGGTCGGCCTGCCGCTTTCCCGGCGCAGACGTCAATAGACCAGACGTCTGGCAAACCGTCGCTATCAACTCTTTTCACGTTCGCCGTTGCTTGCTCCAGTCAAGTGTCGTCGAGATTGGGCCGAAGTGGGCCGATATGAGGTAATTTCTGTCGTGCCGAGAAATAGTCGGTCAATTTTGCCAGAAACGGACATACTTAAATATATGAGTGATTTTGAATCAGCGGAGAACACACGGCAACGTCACGAGGAGTTCGTGATGTTGCTGACGGCTTCACATGAAAAGCTTCTCGGTTACCTTATGTCGTTGCTGGGGCGATGGCACGATGCACAGGACGTGCTACAGCGCGCGAGCTTGCTAATGTGGCAAAAGTTTGCTGCATTCGAGACAGGCAGCGATTTTGTGGCGTGGGCCAGTACCATTTGCTTCTACGAGGCGAAAAACTTTCAGCGTCTCTCTGCACGATCGCCCTTACTGTTTGATGACGAATTGCTCGACAAGCTGGCGAAGGAGCGTTTGGAGGATCTGGAGTGGCAAGATCAACGCATGGAAGCCTTGGAGCAGTGCTTGCAGCAACTCGCGGAGCCCGAGAGGCAAATGCTGCGAGCCGCGTATATTGAACACGGTGGCATTGTTGCACTTGCTAAGCAAATGAACCGTGCACCGCGCACGCTCTACAACAAACTCAACCATCTGCGTCGCATGCTGGCAGATTGCGTTCTACGTCGTCTCGGAGAGGGAGCGGTATGAATTGCAACAAACAAATGCGTCTCTTTCAGCTATTTGCCGCCAAATCCGACGACAGTATCACTGCCAACGAGCACGAAGAGCTCCAACAGTTCCTCCGCAACGACGCGATAGCGCGACGCATGTGGTTTTTACATCAGGACATTGAGCTTGGTCTTCGCGCCCAAATGCGAACGACGTCAGACGAGCCGGCTTGTCCACAACCAAGACGTCAATGGCGTCCGTTTGCAGCCACAGCGGCGGGAGTCATGATCGGTCTTTTCAGTGCGTCGCTAGTGTATGCGTATATCACGCCTTCGTTCAAGAAAGTAATGACGCTCTTGCAGGAAAGCTTTGAGACTGGATCGACTCCATTGGTCACAGGTATACCGATTGAACCGGGCTACTGGAGCGGTGACTATTCGGATGTCGTCGGCGAAGACGAGGAATTGAAGCCTAAAAAAGGAAAGAAGATGCTGCGTTTTATGCGGGCGGATTTCGAGGGTAAATCAAATCTTCAGCCAAGTCGCACCAGTAGCATATGGCGGCTGGTTGATTTGCGTCCGTATCGACACGAGTTTGGAGATGGCGGTGCGGTGGCGCAGTTGTCGGCGGTGTTCAATGCGCAAGAGTTTCCGCAAGGCCGGAGCTATTTCGAGTTTGTGCAGATTCATGCATTGGATGCAGCGATGGCGGCGGCGCTCAAGGAACGCGACTGGACGGAGCTAAACGCCTCATCGCTCGCATTAGCTCGTAGTGCTGCCGTCGAACTGGATCGCGACCCGGCAACATGGCAGCGGATCGACTGCGAGCATCGAGTTCCAGGACACGCGGATTTCCTGCTCATTGAGATCGGTTTGAAGCAAATGCCCAAAACGAACCAATCCGCTGAGTTCGCCGGTCATTATCTCGATGACGTACGACTAAAGCTGGCACGCCGTCCGCTTCTTCCCTGAATCCCAACCTCAACCAACAAACCATGACATTCCCACGATTTCGCGCACCTGCTGCCTTGCTCCTGCCAGTACTCTCATTGCTCAATTCGACGCATGTCACAGCCGATGTCTCACTCGCCACAATGTTTTCCGACCGAGTGGTGCTCCAGGCGGAGGTCGCAGTGCCGGTATGGGGCTGGGCCGACGCGAGCGAGGAAGTCAGTGTCTCGATCTCCGGACAGATTAAAACAACGAAGTCCGATGCGGCTGGCAATTGGCGATTGACGCTCGATCCGCTGAAGGCTGGAGAGGTGGGCGCGATGACGGTGAGGGCCAAGAACACGATCACCATCAGGGACGTGCTCGCAGGCGAGGTGTGGCTGGCCTCCGGGCAGTCAAACATGCACGCGAACCTTGGAGTGAGGCATCCAGACAAGGAGAAGATCCTCGATGAGTCCGACGATCCCTGGGTTCGGCAATTCACCGTCGTACGCAACGACAATCTGGAGTCTCCGCGTGATCTAGCAGGTGTCTGGCGTGCCGCGAATCGGGCGAACCTCACGTCCAGCCGGCTGCACGGCGATTCCTCGGTGGCTTACTTTTTTAGTCGCGAGCTGCGCAAGAAGCTTGATCGCCCCATCGGTGTGCTGCACGCATCAGTCGGAGCCACGCCGATTCAGGCTTGGTCGCCGGGCGGCAGGTCTTATCACACGATGATCGAACCCTTGGCACCGTTCAAGATCCGCGGCGCCCTATGGTATCAGGGTGAGAGCAACTTCGAACGAAACCAAACCGCTGAATACACGGAGCTGTTCACTCAGCATGTCGCTGCGTGGCGCAAACTTTGGGGACAGGGCGAGTTCCCGTTCTTCTTTGTGCAGCTAGCGCCCTTTCGATACTCGCAGAAGACAGCAGGGCCCTTGAAGGATCATTCCGTCGGGCCACTGGAGTTACCATATTTCTGGGAGGTGCAGGCAGCGCTGCGGAACAAGGTTCCCAACAGCGGCATCGCCGTGATCCACGATTCCGTCCCTGACAGCGACATCGACAACATCCATCCCCAGAACAAGCGCATCCCCGGCGAACGGCTCGCCGCGCTTGCCCTGGCGAAGATCTACGGGCACAAAGACGTGACATGCGAAGGCCCGTTCTATCGAGAGATGAGTGCCGAAGGGGCGAAGATCCGCGTGAAGTTCACCGGCATCGGCACAGGGCTCGCCACACGAGATGGGCAGGCTCCCAATCTCTTTGAGATCGCTGGCGAGGATCGGAAGTTTGCTCCGGCACAAGCGGTGATTGATGGCGACTCGATGCTCGTGAGTAGCTCGGAGGTGGCCAATCCAGTCGCCGTGCGATTCGCGTGGAGCGAGACCGCGCGACCGAACCTGATGAACAAAGAGGGCTTACCCGCATGCTCCTTCCGCACCGACAACTGGCTCGATTAGTTTTTGTCCGATAGTCGGCTTTCGCTCCGCGAAAGCAACGCCAATTCGGAGCGAAAGCCGACTATCATTCGTTCCCATCAAGATTCCTGAATAACCGAAAACGTAGAGAAGTTAATTCATAGTATGAAATTTCGTTCGATCATTTTCTCATGCATACTGTTTGTTACTTCGTTTGTTTCTGGAGCTAATGGGACCATTCCAGAAAACTTCGTATTGGTTGAATCCGGAACAACGGCAGTCAGCAACGGTGGGATCCAATTGCCGTACGACGTTCTGGTCGGAAAGTACGAAGTTACCTGTGACGAATTCGATGCCTTTTGTAAAGCTACGCGCAGGCGGCTAACGGACGATAAGGACAATTGGGGGCGAGGCAGAATACCGGTGACATCGGTAACGTGGAGCGATGCCGTCGAGTATGCGAACTGGCTCAGTCAACAAGACGGCTTCGATCCAGCCTACGACAAGAACGAAGACGCGCCAGGTGGTTATAGCCTGAAGGATCTGCCGGAACGATTAGCCGGGTATCGTTTGTTGACTGGTTATGAATGGGAATACGCAGCTAGTGGTGGTGCACAAGGACGGGACACGCTATTTTCTGGCAGCAATTCTCTGGTAGAAGTTGGGTGGTTTCTTGACAACTCGGGTGGCAAGGCGCACCCAGTGGGTAGCTTGGCACCGAACGAACTCGGCCTCTACGACATGAGCGGCAACGTTCGGGAATGGATCAACTCTCGCAACCAGTTCCTGGCGACCGCGGAAGCTTATCGAGGTTATCGCGGTGGGAGTTGGTATCAAAGCGACAAGGGATGTCGACTTGGTTTTGCTCCTAGCAATGATCCCAAAACCAAAACTCATGCAACTGGTTTTCGTTTGGCGAAAACCTGGTTGGTTCAGTCACTTCCAGTTCCTGAAAGGAAACAAGGCACACAGAGGAATGTTGGCGATTCAAAGAACACGATTGTCGCCTTGGCTTTAGCTACGCGCAGCGAGACGCCAGAGCGAGCTGATATTGCCAAAGAAGCTCTCATCATGCTGAAGCCTCAAGGCACAATCGACATCACTAAGGAATGCTCTCTTTTCGACTTTATCAACGATCCGGGGCCCGCTGCTTTTAAAGAAGGATCGATGCCAGCGGACAAACACCTGGTGCTAGAATCCTTTCGCGGGGAAATCACTGAAAAGGAACTCGATGGCTTGAAGAAGCATTTCTTGGATTATGCCACGCCGACCACGAATTATGTCAATTACCATTTTCGCCGTTGGTACGTTCCGTTCATGGGTGAATGGATCTACGAACGGGTCAAACCTGATGATAAGAAAGCGGTCCTCAACAAGATGATCGACATGGGGCGGAGTGTTCTGGCTCATCGAAACGATCGGTTTGGAAAATTCATCACGCAGTTCGGTGATGCGAGTCCTGCTTGGCCTCACTTTCGATGGGCGCGTATCACCAGCGAATACTACTTCGAGCAACCTGTGGGAATTTCAGACTTCGGCTTCACTTGTTGGGCCAGTGTCCCTGCCAAAATCATCGTCTCCAATCCGCAGCTTTGGAACGATCAATACCAAGGTAAAACCTATCGAGCGATCGCTGACGAATTCATCGCCGACTCCATGATCACGCTCGACTATTGCATGGAAAAATTCCTGAACGAGGATCAGATGCTCTACATGCCGTCGCGTGACGTCCAGCCGCTCGAGCGTCCCGACTTTATCCCCGGGTGGAACCGCGCTTTCAAGATGATGGTGAGCACGGTGCCACTGATCGAAGCCCTTGAGAAGCTGAATATCCATACCGAGAAGCGAGAACGGATGGATCGTGCCAACGCGTCGATGATTGCGGAGTTCTGGAAGTATGGACGCACCCGCGTTCTCAACGGAAAGTTGGTTTACGATTACCCCGCCAGACTAGACGTTGGCTTTCAATCTACGGACTTCGGCCATGCTTCGTTTGATTCCGAGTGTCTACAAGTCTTCTATCGCTCTGGCCGTTACGCATTCCGTAACGAGCATCTCCAAAGCTACGCCAACGCATTGGCGGACGTGCTTTGCCTCGGTAACGGGAAATTCAAGCTACGCTTTGACGGATCGATCAAGGAAGATTTTCGTCCAGCTATTCATGGCATTACCGGGCTGTTTTGGTACACGGAATACCGCCCGGAATTGCTTGAACTGATCGTCGAGTACACTTGGGCAGATCATTGCAAGAATGGCAAGACGCCCGATTCGGCAGTCGTTTGGGAAATCCTCAAGCTGAAAGAACGGATGAAATGATTTACACAAAGATTTTCTTGGCGAGCTTGAGTTCTTGGCTAGGCCTTGTCTCGATAGTCGCCTTTCGCTCCGCGAA
>JBEBHM010000587.1:0-5608 GCA_040080875.1 Pirellula sp. | reverse complement strand
CGCGAGTTCAGCGCAGTGTACGATTAAGTTCAATATTGAATTCGTTTTTACCCGGCTTGAATTCCATTTCTATTGGTGTCTGGTCTGTGGTTTCGATCTTTCCAGAGAACTCTTTCTTAGCAATAGCGGATTCTGGGGCAATGGTGATTTTGTGCTTGCCAGCGATCAAACCATCGATGTGGAATTTCCCAAAGTTGTCTATGCTTGTGGACGATGGAAGTTGGCGGCCGGAATCGAAAAAAATGGTCCCCAAGATTGGCTTTCCGCGAAATGTGACCACTCCGCTGATGGAGGCTTTAGCCGAACTGTCAACTTGGGAAACTGCGGAATTCGTGGGACCCGGTAGCGGAATATCCCAGCGATAACTGGGATTCAACAAATCATCAAGTCGACGGTCGACGATTTCTGCATGGCTCTTGGTGCGTTCCTCAAGACCGCGCATCATCGCTTGGGCTTTCATCGTCAGAGACGTAACCTCCACTAGATGGAGATCATGCCGAGCCTTGAACGCTTTGTCCACGGCGCTGCGGAGTTCGGATTTGAGTTTGTCGATTGTAGATGGGTCTTTCGGCGGTGTCGAAGCAATCGCAATGCGAACTTCGTTGGCTTTGGCGATACTGTCTCGTTCCGATTCGTCGGCTTTAGTACGTAACTCAGCAAGGCGTTCTGCAGAAAGGTGGTGCAGTTTCCACGGACAGGCCAGTCTTAAAGCCTGCTAAACCCCCTTGTCACTCGGACGCGTCCAAGGATCCAATCGGTCGCGTTCGTTTGCCCAATGCTCGGCGAGAGCTCGAGTCGCCTGTGCTGTAGAGAGTTGCAGCCTCTCTTGACGCTCGGCTTCTTGCATATAAATATTGGCCCGATGGCCGGCAGAGAAATGCGTGGGGATTTCTGTAAAGCCACATTGAACATGCCATTCCATACTCGCTTCGTTACCGAGGTTGCATTGACTCCAAAGTTCAGCGATTCCATGATCAGCTAGGTACTTGGCAGTGGCCACCAACAACAGTGTGGCAATGCCTTGGCGCTGTTCGCGCGGCGCAACAAAGATAGGTTGGAGAGTGACCCCGTGTTCACCTTCAGCAATCATCGAACAACCGACAATGCTTCCCCTGAGCACTGCAACACGACAGCCATTCGCATGCGGCGGCGGGGGTTGGCTAAAAAATCGATCCAAAGTCCGATGAGCGTATCGCATCAGGTCCGCTGGTCCACTTCCGGAGTACTCAATAGCCTTATCGAAGCATTCGCAAAAAAGTGTTAGCAATGCTTCCTGATCTTGCGACTGCAATGGTCGAATCGATGCTACGGGTTTCCTTCGAACGCACGTGTAGACTTCGCGATTAAGCAGTTCATTGGGAGAGAGTCGAAAAGTTGTAACCGCCGTCCAAGCGGGAGATAGATGGAGAGCACCGTCAAAATACTCGTGCTTCCAGCCGAGCTTTCTCGGATAGACAAGATACTCTTCCCAAGTCATCTCTTTCCGAAGTTCATCCATTGTTGGATCTCAGTCCAGTCTCTAGCTTCTTAGGAGTTTTTCTATCAATTTGCCGTGGACGTCTGTCAGTCGAAAATCTCGACCTTGGTAGCGAAATATCAGCCGTTCATGATCGAAACCAAGGCAATGCAACAACGTCGCGTGCAAGTCGTGAATGTGTACTGGATCGGAAACGATGTTGTAACCATACTCGTCCGTTTCGCCTACAACGGTGCCTGGTTTCGTCCCGCCGCCTGCCATCCACATGGTAAAGCATCTACCATGATGATCCCGGCCATAGTCGTTTTGTAGCGATCCTTGGCTGTAGACCGTCCTACCGAATTCACCTCCCCAAATCACAAGCGTGTCATCCAATAGCCCTCGCTGCTTTAGATCGGACACCAAGGCCGCTTGAGGTTGGTCGATATCGCTGCATTGCTTGGGAATATTCGAAGGCAAATTGCCATGGTTATCCCAACCGCGATGATACAACTGAATGAATCGCACACCTCGTTCGACCATGCGTCTAGCCATCAAACAATTGGCGGCAAAACTCCCCGGCGATTTTGAGTTAGGCCCATACAAATCAAAGGTTGACGCAGGCTCGTCGCTCAGGTCGGTCAAGCTGGGCACGGAGGCCTGCATGCGAAAGGCCATTTCGTACTGCTCCATTCGCGTCGATATCTCAGGATCGCCATCCTGCCTCTGTTGCAGTTCATTCAGCTTTGCAAGTCCATCCAACATCGTTCGACGCAGGTTTCGATCAACACCACTCGGGTCATTCAAATACAACACGGGCTCTGAGCCACTTCGAAACTTGACTCCTTGATGGCTTGACGGCAGGAACCCGCTTCCCCAAAGCCGATCGAGCAAGCCTTGATTGGAGTCCTTGCCCGTCCCGTGCGAAATCATCACTACAAAGGCGGGCAAATCGTCCGCCTCGCTCCCGAGCCCGTAACTTAGCCAAGACCCCATGGATGGGCGGCCTGGTTGTTGCGAACCCGTCTGAATGAAAGTGATGGCCGGATCATGGTTAATGGCCTCGGTGTTCATCGAACGAACGATGCAAAGATCATTGACGATCTTTCCTGTGTAAGGTAACAGCTCACTTAGCCACACGCCTTGGTCACCATGCTGCTTGAACTCGAACTTTGGAGCAACTACGGGGAAGCTCTTTTGGCCCGAAGTCATACCGGTTAGGCGTTGCCCCTGCCGAATGCTGTCGGGAAGTTCCGTTCCATGCAATTCCCTAAGCTTGGGTTTGTAGTCCATCATCTCAAGTTGTGAGGGGCCGCCCGATTGGAAAAGATAAATGACACGTTTGGCTTTGGCTGCGAAGTGCGGCAATGGTTTTAGGTTCGTTGAAGCACCAAGCAGGTTTGCACTGAGCCGATCGGAGCCGAGAAGCGTTGACAAAGCTGCCGATCCGGTGAGCGAGTTGCGCAAGAACTGCCGACGATGCCACTGCGAATGTTGGTAAAGTATGGACTGCATAGTTTGCTATTTTTTCGAAATTGTTTCGTCGAGGTTGAGCAGCATACTGGCCACGATCGTCCAGGATGCAAGTTCAATCGGATCGATGGATCCGTCAGGCGGTGTCGCACCAATTGCATTGAGGGCACGGGCGCTCGGAGGACTTGCGACAAAGCGTCGAACCGCTGTTTCTAACACTTGCTCAAGAATGAACTGCTCCTCCGGTGATGCTGTGCGCGATACACACCTTTGAAAGCCTGCGTCGATTCGCTCGCCGATGCTGGTGCCGCCTGTGTGAATCATGTTTTGCGCTAACACCCTTGCGCACTCGACGTACGTCGGATCATTCATCAAAACCAGCGATTGCAGCGGCGTGTTCGTTCGGGCTCGACGAGCGATGCAGACCTCTCGCATCGGAGCATCGAAGCTCATCATCGAAGGTGGCGGACAAGTCCGTTTCCAAAACGTGTACAAGCTGCGCCGATAGAGTCCTTCCCCTGTGTCGGCAACATACTTGCCCCGACGCTCGACGGTGACATCTTCCCACAAACCTGCGGGCTGATAGGGTTTGACGCTTGGTCCACCTAATCGATGTTGTAGCAATCCGCTGATCGCAAGTGCGTTGTCGCGAATTGTCTCAGCTGACAACCGATAACGCGGTCCACGAGCTAATAGTCTGTTCTCGGGATCACGATCCAACATTTCACGTGGGATACCAGACTCTTGCTGGTACGTGGATGACATGACGATCATTTTTTGAATCGCCCTGACATTCCAGCCGCTCTCGACAAAGCTGCGGGCCAAGAAGTCTAGCAGTTCGGAGTTCGACGGTGCATCGCCGGTCAAACCGAAATCTTCAGCGGTTTTGACGATGCCCGTGCCAAAGAAGTTTTGCCACCATCGGTTCACCGTCACGCGAGCCGTCAGAGGATTGTTATCATTCACGATCCACTGCGCCAACTTCAATCGGTCGTTCGGCGCTTCCGCTCCCGATTGCAGAAGTATGGCGGGCACGCCTGACGAGACTCGCTCAGATGGTTGATCGTATTGCCCACGCTTGAGAATATACGTTTCCCTAGCTGGGTTCATCTCTCGCATGACCATGACCGCCGCCATGCTCCCTTCGGTCGCGATCTTGTCACTCTTCGCTTCCGTCAGTTTCGTTTGAATTGCCGAATATTCACGGTCAATTCGGTTCAAGTAAAATTGGTGAATCTGTTTGCGTTGTTCGTCCGTTCGGCGTTCGGGAGGAATACGAATCCAATCAGCGAATCCTGTGACGGGTTCAAAGGCAGCCAGTTGCTTTACACTGTTTTCTTCCAATGCACCGTCAAAGAGTTGCAAGTCATCAATTAGCCCTCGAAAGGGAAGGGACTTTTCACGCAGTCCAATTCGAAACGGCTGCTGAGTTTCAATCGAGTCACGCAGCGAGTCATGCACGACATCAAGCGGTTTGAGTTGCGAGTCGACAAAAATCTTGATGCCAGCTGCAGTTTTCGACCCGTCGTACGTTGCAACGATATGATGCCAGTCATTTGGAGTGACAGGATTTTTCATGGAAACTTTGATCGCGTTGTTCGGCCATTGGTGGATCAGATGCATTTCTACCTTTCCAGCTGACAGCAACAGGTCGTAGCCCCTGAAGCTCTGAGAATCTTCCATTTTGGAGAGAATGGCCATGCTGTCGTTTGCCGATGGTTTAGCCCACACACTGATTGAAAATGGTCGATCGATTGCCAAATTGCCGATGTTCCCAATTTCGATCCGTGAGTGTCCATCCAACTCGGCTGCTTCTAGGTTCTTGCCTGCGGGCCAGCGAATGGTGCCCGAAATCAAGCCGATCTGCGAATTGGATACCGATTCATAAACGGCAGTGCCGTCGTTCTTGTCCAACGGAAAACGAAACAACAAGTTCTGCGCGAAACGAGACCTTAGGTCACTCTCCGATGTTTCCGCAATCAGTTTTGCGACGTTCGTTTCAGCTTGCTCCTCCAGTTGTTTTGTCTGCGATTCCAACGATGCAATTTGCTCTGAGAGTGCAGCGATCTTTGCTCTCTGTTCATGCGTAGGGACTCGAATGAATGGCTCTACACCGACGAAATTTTTGTAGCCCGCTTGCTTCTCATCGAGAGAATTGAAGAAGGAGTAGAATTGGTAGTACTCTGTTTGTGAGATAGGATCGAATTTATGATCGTGGCACCTGGCGCATTGCATGGACAGTCCCAGCAATACTGTTGAGACGGTATGCACTCGATCCGCGACGTACTCAACGCGGTACTCTTCCTGGATGATGCCCCCTTCGGTGTTGTGTCCTTGGTTGCGAAGAAACCCAGTCGCGATCAATTGATCTTGAGTCGGATTGGGAAACAAGTCACCAGCGAGTTGTTCGATCACAAACTGATCGAAAGGCATGTTGCGATCGAAAGCCTCGATGACCCAGTCTCGCCAAGGCCACATCGTTCGATCTTCATCGTTGTTGTAGCCATTCGTGTCCGCGTATCGAGCTAGATCAAGCCACTCCATGGCCATCTTTTCCGCGTAGCTCTTTGAGCTGAGAAGCCGATCTACCGATTGCTCGTAGGCATCGTCTGAAGGGTCATCGAGAAACCGCTTCAACTCGTCAAGGGTGGGTGGTAGGCCAGTCAAGTCAAGTGAAAC